>JAYVBS010000203.1:0-6389 GCA_043750315.1 Chitinophagaceae bacterium | reverse complement strand
CAGAGACCCTAATTTGCTTTAAGACGACGAATTTGGTATTGAAAGATGCTACTATATTTTCTTTCGGCTTAATGCCCAATTCGAAGGGGATGTTAAATGCAGACATTGAATCTTCTTTCGCATGAAAAAGTGATCCACCCACTAATATTCCTCCTTCAAATTCATATTCAGCAGAAAACCCCATACCTTTTCTTTTGTAAAATGGGGTGACGCCGGGATTTTGATTGTAATCACCAGTTCCTCTCAATAATCTACCAGTCATTAACTTGAATTTAAATTTACCTGGCGTAAGATCAACTCCAACTCCATCATATTGAAATCCATTGAGTGAATACGGAGAAAAAACAGTGCTTGAAGTACCTAAATGTAATGTTGCCCACTTGTAAGTAGGACTTATTGAAAATCTATTGAAATTCATTGGTGGAGTAACACTAACTTCTGCATTACTATAAGCGAAACTTAGTGGAACATTTATACCAGCAACAAAAAAGTTGAGGTTGCCGCCTAAGACCATTGTGAATGGGTCTCTCTGATTATTAGGATCTGATGTGTGATTATATATAAATGAACTGTTCAGACCACCATTTAGTTTAAATAGTTTGTCTTTACCAAATAAACCGCCTAAGTTAAACTCTTGTGCAGTAGCTGTTTGTAACAACTGAAACAACAAGATCAATAAGATTAAATATTTTTTCATAATTATTTTTAGGTGGTCGATAAATTATTTTCTTTAATTGCGATACGATTTAGTTTTTTATCAATGTTCGTACTTCATAACTATCTTTAGTTTGTATCACTGCTACATACGTGTTTCTCTGAAAATTAGAAATATCAACTTGTTTGTTAATTGTTGTTACACCAACAGCCAATGGTATAACAGTAGTATTAACCAATATCCCAGTAGTGGTGTTGAATACGCGAATTGATACATCACTGGCTTTATTCAATTTTATATTAAAATTATATACCCCATTACTTGGATTCGGACCCACATTTACTTCTCTGATTACTTGATTATTAGAAGTAGTATTAGTTACTAAATCTCTATTACTTATAATGACTATCCCAGAATCAATGCTACTACAAACATTTAAAGACTTTGCATTTAACCCTATCAGATATCTACCAGTATTAGCAAATTTTAAAATAAGATTTGTAGTTGTCTGAGATACAACTTGCGCTCCGGCAGGTACACTCCAAACAGCAGATTGGGGAGTGGGGCTAGTTAGATTTACGGCTACTATATTATCATTAATAAACCCTTGTGAGCTTACTAATAACTTTGCCCGAATGGCTGTATCAGCTGTATTGCGTAAATTAATACTGTCTATATAAAAGCATCCATTAGACAAAGTGATTTGTAACCTATACATAGCTGGATTAGTAATATTAATTATAGGTGTAATAGAAGTAAATCCTCCAGCAGATGCAGTCCATGCATAAGTTGCACTAGAAGGAATGGTTGCGTTCACAGTGAAATTAGTTGCTTTACAAATCAAAGTATCCTTAATGATAGGTGTTCTTGCTGGCTGTGAAAGAACAGTAATGTTTTTTGTGTTTGTTACACTACAATTATTTGTATTTGTTACTAAGTAATTTATAGCTACTGTGCCAGCTGAAACTCCTGTAACAACTCCTGCGTTATTAACTGTTGCAATTGCTGAACTTCCACTGCTCCAGATACCTCCTATTATGGTATTAGTTTGGTTGATCGTATTTGATTCACACACTGTAGATGGACCACTAATGGTTGTTAATGCTGGTAATGAGTTCACTGTTATTTGTGAGCTAACTACATTGATACAGCCATTAGAGTTAGTTACTGTATATAGTATATTAGGTATTCCAGTTGCTATTCCTGTAACTATTCCACTCACACTATTAATAGTTGCCAATGCAATATCACTACTGCTCCAAACACCACCAATAGTGGTTGAACTTAAGTTAATGGTTGAACCTGCACAAACTGGATTTGTTGCACCTGTAATTGCAGCAATAGTTGGGAGCGAATTGATAGTTATTGTTGCACTGCCAGTCACCGTATTTGAACAACTTGATGAACTAGCATCTCTTACACTTACCAATGCATATATAAATCCACCTGCATTAGCTGTTGGTGCTGAAACTGTTACTGCATTACCCGAAGTTGTAGTAACAGTTTGAACCGAACCTCCATTAATGGTATAACTAAAAGTATATGGTGCTGTTCCTAATGAGCCAGTAAATGTAATGATTGGTGCACTTGCATTCTGACAAACAGCTGATGTGCCGGCAATGGTTGCTGATGGTAATGGATTAACGGTGATTATTACTGCTGCTGAATTATCACTGGCACATGCACCTGATGTTACCACTCTTCTAAACCAAGTAGTTTGAGTTAAAGCGGTAGGTTGATAGTTAATGCTTGTATTCGTATTTAATGCAGCACTAAATCCTGCCGTTGCACTAGTAGTGCTACTTTGCCATGCATAAGTATAGGTAGTTCCATCTCCGCCCGTTGGGGTTGAGCCAGTTAATGAATTTGGTGTTGAACCTGAACAGATTGTTTGTGATGCTGTAATGGTGTTTGTTGTTACAACAGAAGTTAATGTACCTGTTGCTGCAACATTTTGTGTTGTTGCACCTATAGAAGCTACAGTTATATTACCTGCTGGTGTACCAGTTGCAGTAGTAGCTAATCTTACAAAAATGGTTGTATTGGCAACTGTTCCACTAGCTGGTGTTAATGTTACACTTGACGCATAGCCACTACCAGCTGTTAAAGACACTTCATAACCTAATGGTGCCGTTACAACTAAATTAGCCGTCAAACTAGTGCCGCTAACTGTAAAATTTTGTACTGTTGAAGCAGTACCAAAACAAGTTGTAAATGCAGTTAAAGTACCAGTAGTGGTAATTGATGCTGGCGATTCTACTGTAACAGTAAATGGAGTATTAGCACTAGCACAACCTGTGATGCTATTGGTTACAGAAATATTAAAATTGTAAATACCTGCTGCACTTGCAGGTATAGTTACACTAATAGGACTTACTGGTAGGCTTGCATTTGTAATTGCTGTAAAACCATTTAAAACCGTAGGGCTACCTGTAGAAATACTATACTGATTAGGGCTACCTGTAGTAGCACTGTATGGCAAGGTAAAGCTAGTAGCAGTGGTAGATACGCTACTTACTGAACCGATAGTAATACCTGTTGATGCACTAACGCTAATAGTACCTTCGGCACTAATTGCTGTACCACAAGAACCATTGGTTACAAAAGCTCTATATTTCCTATTGGTAGTAACAGAAGAAAATGATAGTGTAGTAGTTATATTGGCAACATCTATCCAAACAACACCTCCATCGGTAGAGTATTGCCATTTAGATACAGTACCAGTAGAGCCACTTAATGTAAGGCTGCCACTACTAGTGCCACACAAGCTTACACTACTTACTGTACCACCAACAGGTGCTGAACCGGCAACTACACTTATTGTATAGCCACTAGTGTACACTGTGTTAGAACAGCTATTTATAACGGCTCTAAAATAATAAGTGCCCACTGTATTTAAAGTGTATGATAAAGCTGCAGTTGTATTAGTGATGTCTGTAACATTACTTGCAAATGTGCTACTCGTAGATACCTGCCATTTTGTTACTGCTCCACTGTACCCGTTTAAAATAAAATTAACATTAGAACCATTACATATTGTATTATTATCTGCAAAAATATTACCTGCTACTGCCTTATTCACATAAACTCTAGTAGAAGATGTATTTAAACCAAAACAACCACCGGCATTTACAACAGCCCTATAATATGTGTTTTGAGAAATATTGTTTGCTGTATAGGTGGTAGAAGCACTACCTGCTATATCTATACCATTTGTTAAAAAATCATCATATGAATATTGCCATTTTATTACAGAACCACCACTAGCTAGCCCAGTAAGTGTTAAAGTAGTATTATTTGCGCCATTACATACAGTTGTTATGCCACCAGTGATTGTACCACCTGGTGCACCAGTAATTAACAAATTACTTGTAAATACTACATTAGCACCTTCATTATCTGTACTTAAACCTCCGTACTCAATAACCGTTGGAAAAGTACTAAAAGCAGGTAAATCATTCCAAGTACCATCAAATACATATATTTCACCATAATGTTCCCCACTACCACCACTATTATTTGGTTCGGGGGGACTTTGCCAGTTTGCATAGTTACCAGTTGTTGTTAGTGGGGTTAAATCACCATTAGAAAAGTTAAGCCCCTTTTCAGGCCCACAAACCCAATACCATTTACCTTCAGATAAACCACCAGCAGATGGTAAAGCTGTTAAAGAATTGGTAGAGCCTTGCCCAAAAAAGAAATTATTACCTAGTGCTGCATTGATATAAGTATAATCATCAGTAGCACCAAACCAACAATTATTTCCTAAAATTTTAGATACAAAACTATTTTCAGCCTGGCTAGTAATGGTTACCATATAGCCCTGACGACCAAAATATGATTGTGCGGCTGCATTAGCAAAACCAGTTTGCCAAGTTGTGGAAGTACTCGATACTTCGTAAAAATGCCCATTTAAATTATTATAAAACTTAGAGCCTGCTATAAAACTTACTTGTCTTTGCTCTTGATAACAAGTAGCTGAAGTAGTTTTAATTCTTACAGTTCTCAACAAAGCTTGCCAATTAGCAGCACTTGTGGTACCAGAAAATTGTAAACTTCTTCTGGTAGTGTTAAAACTACCTGCAGTAATACCACTTGGCAAAGCACCAGTATAATCTAGTATATCACCAGAGGTGTAACTGCCAGTAATCATGGCAGTAAACCCAGTAATATTTCCATCTGAGGTTATTACTAAATTTGCATCAACCACCATAGCAACATTATTACTAATGTTTTGTGTAGCAGTTGTACCGCTTACATTAACTGTTGAAGCATTTTGAGCAACAGAAAACGTAGTAATAGTTAACAGTATTACTGTTATAAAAGCAGTCAGATTTTTTTTCATTTTTTTAGAATTACAGCAATTTTACAGTACAAATATTTTATTAAGCTTAGAATAGGTCCTTAAATACCCTAAACTACAAGTACAACTTCAAAACAAACGCAAATAAGCACTTAGTTTTATCCTCTTTAGTTTCTCTAACTAGGAGAAAATGATTTGTTCGGTAATTTTAATTTTAAATTATGCCATTAATAAATTTTGGTTGCCTCGTCTTCTTTAACTTTTTATTTTACAACTTTCAAAAAGATTTTAAGTTTTTGTATTTGTTGTTTTCTAAACGTTATAATTCTGTGAAAATATAGGGTTATTGCTGCCAAAGTACATCGGCATAAATTATTTGACATATGTCAAATTGAAGTGTAAAATAGGACGATGCTCAATATAATTTTAACCCTATTTAAGTATAAAGATTTAAAGTTATATTAAGAGAACCAGAAATTAATAACAGCTGTTTAAACTGTTTTATCGGTTCTTAAACAATGGGTTGTAAAATTTCAAAAGGCATTATTTTTTTCCGGCAGCTCTTTTTGACCTCACCCTGCTTAATGTTTCTAAGTTAATTCCTAAGAATGAAGCTATATGAGTAAGCGGTATTCTATTAGCTAGATGGCTATATTTAGTTAAGAAAAAATCGTATTTGGTCTCTGCTTTACTTAATCTTGAGATTACTGCACGCATTTCTGAATCTGCATAATACTTTTCAAGAATACGCCTTACTAAAACGTTGGTGCTAGGTTCTAATTCGTATAACAGATTCAATTTTTCATGTGTCATTGACAACATTTCACAATCTTCTATCGCATCCATATTTTCGATGCTTGGTAATTGCATATAGTAACTGTAAATAGAAGTTACCATTTCATTTTCTACAGATATCCAAGTGATTTTTTCTTTATCATCGTTTTTAATGAAACCCCGGATGGCACCATTTGTAATAAAATAAATATGATTACATACGACACCCGCTTCATGAAGCATTTCACCTTTTTTAAGCTTTATTGGATAGGTATTTTGAATAAAAAATTGAGCAGTAGCCTTATTAATTTGGTAAAAATATTTGAAAGCGTTTAAGAAAGGCATTGCCTGTTCTAAAGTGGCGTGATTATTTGACATGGGTGCTTTACTCGAATGATTTTTAGAAATGTTTAAAATACTAAAATAGAGTATTAAATATAGAGTATTAAATATAGAGTATTAAAAATAGAGTATTAAAAATAGAGTATTAAAAATAGAGTATTAAAAATAGAGTATTAAAAATAGAGTATTAAATATAGAGTATTAAATATAGAGTATTAAAAATAGAGTATTAAATATAGAGTATTAAATATAGAGTATTAAATATAGAGTATTAAATATAGAGTATTAAATATAGAGTATTAAATATAGAGTATT
>JAYVBS010000202.1:0-6395 GCA_043750315.1 Chitinophagaceae bacterium | reverse complement strand
TTCTGCTCAATTTCAGCTATTAGTTCATGAGAAAAGGATTTAAATACTTTTTCTATAGTTTTCATCGTTTTCATTTAGTAAATATTGTATTAGTAATTCAAATTATTTTAAAATGTTAAACTAAGATATAATTTAGCATATCAAAACTAATCTAACAACACCAATGTCGTTACTAATAAGTATAGTAATTCCAGCTTTTAATGAAGAAAAAAATGTAATAGCAATTACTAATGCTATTGAAGATGTGTTTTCTGAAAAATCTCATGAATTCGAAATTATTTTTATTGATGATGGCAGTAAAGATGGTACTGCTTTAGCTTTAAAAGAATTAGCAGCAAAAAATTCAAAAGTTAAATACATTTTATTTTCTAGAAATTTTGGAAAAGATAATGCCCTTAGTGCAGGTTTACAAAAAGCTTCTGGTGATGCCATAATAACTTTGGATGCAGATTTGCAACATCCACCAGAATTAATAAAAGACATGATTAATTTATGGCAAGAGGGTAATGATGTGGTGTATGCATTTAGAGACCAAAAAAATAATCATACAAGTAAGCTTAATAATTTTAGTTCTTCAATTTTTTATAAAACTATTAATAAATTATCTGATATTGAATTAGAAGATGGAACTGCAGATTTCAGGTTATTAGATAGAAAAGTTGTTAATGTTTTAAATGCCTTGCCAGAAAATGATCCCTTTTACAGAGGTCTTGTTAAATGGGTTGGATTTAATCAAAAAAGTATTGCTTATACGCCCAATGAAAGACTTTCTGGAGAAACAAAATATAATAGAAAAGAACTTACTCGATTGGCTCTAAAGGGTATTACATCATTCAGTACAAAACCATTAAATATTGCTATTTATTTGGGTTTCATTTTTTCATTATTATCACTTCTATACATACCTTATGCAATTTTAAGTTTTATAAATGAATGGGCAGTTCATGGCTGGATTTCTGTAATTGTTACTATTGCTTTTTTTGGAGGCCTTCAATTAATGATTTTAGGTATTATTGGCTTGTATTTGGGTAAACTTTTTATGCAGTCGAAAAATAGGCCTCATTTTATTATTAAAGAAACTAATATTTAAAATGAATGAGCCAACCATTTTTCTAACTTTTGATGTGGAAGAATTTGACCTTCCATTAGAATATGGAAAACCCATTTCAATTCAAAAACAAATAGAAGTTGGTTATAAAGGATTACAAGCTATTACTCCTTTATTAAATGAATCTTTTATAGAATCTACACTTTTTACAACAGCAAATTTTGCTCAGCATTTTCCGAATGAAATAAAAATGCTTTCCGAAAAACATGAAATTGCCTCTCATTGTTTTTATCACTCAACATTCGAAAACAAAGATTTATTGCTTTCAAGAGAAAAACTTGAATCAATTACAAATAAAAAAGTAATTGGCTTAAGAATGCCCAGATTACGAAAAACTGAAATGAGTGAACTGCTAAAAGCTGGTTATAAATACGACTCATCGATTAATCCAACTTTAATTCCAGGAAGATACAACAACTTGAAAATTTCCAAAACTATTTACAATGATGAAGGTATGTTAAGAGTACCTGCTACAGTAACTCCAAATTTTAGAATTCCTTTATTCTGGATTAGTTTTAAAAACTTACCATTTAATTTATATCAAAAAATGGCTTTGCAATGCTTAAAAAAATATGGGTATATAAACCTCTATTTTCATCCATGGGAATTTACCGATATTGGTTGTTATCATCAGATTCCATCTTATATTAAAAAACCTTCGGGAGAAATATTATTAAATAAGTTACATAAACTAATCAATGTGTTAAAACAAGAGGCTGAGTTTAGTAGTATAGAAAATTATTTATTGAAACAACAGCTTATTTAATTTTCTTAAATAATCTGTTCCATCTAGGTCCACCATCCCAACTAAACCATATCAATGTTGCTTTTCCAACGATATGAGTTTCTGGAACAAAACCCCAGAACCTGCTATCCTGGCTATTATGTCTATTATCTCCCATCATCCAATAATAATCGTATTTAAAAGTGTAAGTAGATGCAGGTTTATCATCTATCAATATTGAACCATCAGGTTTAATATCTAGTTTATGAGTTTCATAACTTTCAATAACTCTTTTGTAAACATTAATATTTGATTTATTAATACTAACAGAAACTCCTTTTTTAGGAATTGTAATAGGACCAAAATTATCTAGGCTATTATGAAAATTTACTGAATCGAAAGGAAAGAAAATATGTTGACCCAAATACGGTATAAAATTATCAAACTCTTGTTTAATAGAAAGTATTCCAGGAATTTTAGAAATCTTTGCACTATCCGGTTTAGTTAAAGCAATTGATGCAGCACCAGAATTTAGCAACTGATCTTCAATCTCACTTCTTAAATCTTGATAGCCTTGATCGTTTCTAATGTTGATGCCAAAATCTTTTTCCCATTCATTCAAATCAAATCTTTTCTTTTCAGAAGTTACTTGAAAAGTTACTTGAGAGTTTTCTGGAACTATTGCTTTTTCATTATTGATGTATAAAACTCCATTAATGATTTGTAGTTTATCTCCTGGAATGGCTACACATCTTTTAATATAATTATCTGCTTTATCATATGGATGAACCAATAACAAATCATTGTCGGTTAATACATTCTTTAAAGTTGTTTCATCTGGATATCTTACTTCATTAATTCCTTTTACAGAACTATTTTTTGCAATAGAAATATCATCTGGATTTAGAAATGATAAAGTTCTTAGAGCTGAATAATATGGCCGTGCAGAACCATAATCTGCCAAATTAACTACTGTATCTCCCTCAGGAAAATTAAAAACTACAACATCATTTCTTTCAATTTTATTAAAGCCTGGTAATCTTTTATAATCTAACTGTATCCATTTTAAATAAGATGCTTTTTGCGACAAGGGCAAAAGATTATGCACAAAAGGAAAACTCAATGGCGTTTTAGGAACCCTTTGACCATAGCTCATTTTATTTACAAACAAGAAATCATTAACCTGCATGGTTTTCTCCATACTACCTGTAGGAATTACATAAGGTTCAAAAACAAAAGTTCTGATTATTGTTGCAGCTACAATTGCAAAAACTGCAGCATCTATCCATTCACGAGAAGCTGGTTTTTTATATTTGTCAAATGCTGGTTGTCCAACAAATTTTTCATTTTTAGAAAACCCTAAATAAGGAAAATATATAAAAGGTAAAAGTGATGCACCTGTGTGATGAATAATATTTGAACGATTAAAATGCATGGTGAAAATAATCGTAATCCAAATAGTGATAAACTGTCCTGCAATTGGTATAAACTGCAACCAAAACCAATACTTTTTAATATTACACTTTTCAACAATTAACCAAGTATTATAAAATGGTATAAAAGCTTTCCAACTTTCAATTCCAGCTTTTTTAAACATTCCATACATACCAATATGCCAACCTATAATTCCTATGATAAATAAAAAAGTTCCCATAAATAAAGTTTGTGTTACAAAAGTAGGGGTCTACTATAATGTGTTTAAGTTGATAAACTATAAACGGTAAATTTTATTACAAAAAATATGTTAAACGTTAAGTTTATTCAAAAAGCTTTGGCTGTATATTTTCGTCTTTTGGTTTTTCTTCCCAATGCATATGTACTGTTTTATTATAATCTAAAAGTTTTGCTCCAATAGCTTTCCAACCCATTACATCAACAATTTTTGCAATTTTTAGTTTGCCATTTCTTACTTGTTCACCTTTTCCTTGTTGAACTGCTAATATTGGTTCTGCTAAGGTAGATACAGCAACAATGTAATTTCCATTGCCTTCTTTAATGCAAGAATATTTTGTTTTAAGTGTTGATGTTTCTATTTTAAATCGCTTTACTGTAAACTGAGTTTTTTCTATATCATGATAAATAATTGTTACATTTTTTTCTGCATCGTATCTTTCTATTAATATAATTTCATTTGCATCAAATCGTTGTGTTAATTCGATATCAGTAATTTCGTAATTGCCAATCTTATTAACTACTAGTAATTTATCATCGCCTTCAAAAGAACCTAAAAACTTGCCTTTTCCATCAACATTTAATCTTCCAAATTGCTCATCAAACCATATTTTTCTACTAGCTAAAGTACTTCTACCAGCTTCTTTAAACTTAACTGTTTTTATAGGGTATTTTGTTACAATATTTCCTTGCGAGCTTCTGCCTTTTATTTCTAATTCTTCGAAAGAATATTCCAACTCTTTAATACGTGCAGAACAATTTGGACTTAAAATTATTTTCAATACTTCAGTTTCACCATTTGGATTACATGAAAAATAATGCACTTTAGTTTTATCTGAGCCTTTAGTTAAATCATATTCTTTTTCTCTGGTAATGCTGGTTACATTAAAACGTTTTGCATAACTTACAGCAGATTTTCCATCAACATAAATCAAATTGTAAGTTGTTCTATCATCATTCTTATCGAAAATTGCAGCATGAATAATGTCTTTACAAATAAATGACTTGTCTCCTACTTTCACCACTTTCATGATTCCTCTTTTAGTGAAAACGATGATATCATCAATATCACTACAATCAAATAAAAACTCATCTTTCTTTAATGAAGTTCCAACAAAACCCTCTTCTCTGTTCACATACAATTTAGTGTTAGCTATGGCTACTTGTTGGATTTTAATTGTATCGAAAAGTTTTATTTCTGTTTTTCTTTCTCTGCCTTTGCCATATTTTTTCAACAAAGCATCATAATAGCTTATAGTATATTCTACTAAATGATTTAAATCGAATTTTACTTGTTTAATATCCGTTTCTATATTTTTTATTTGTTCATTGAGTTCATCAATATCAAGTTTATAAATTCTGCGAACGGGTTTTTCTGTTAATTTTAAAATGTCTTCTCGAGTTATTTCTCTTTTCAATTTACTTTTGAATGGCTCAAAACCCTTGTCAATAGCCACAATTACTTTATCCCAAGTTTCATGTTTCTTTTCTAACTCCTTATAAATTTTTTCTTCGAAAAATATTTTTTCTAAAGAAGTATAGTGCCATTTTTCTTCTAATTCTTTCAGCTTAATTTCTAACTCTCGTTTTAATAATTCTTTAGAATTTTCAACAGATGTTTTTAGCAAATGAGTAACTGAAGCAAAATTTGGTTTTTGATTATCGATGATACAAGCATTTGGAGAAATACTTACCTCGCAATCAGTAAAAGCATAAAGTGCATCAATTGTAATGTCTGGAGAGATTCCTGCTGCTAATTCAATTAAAACTTCAACATTTTTTCCAGTAAATTCGGTTACTTTTCTAATTTTTATTTTACCAGAATCATTGGCTTTTGTTATACTTTCACAAAGTTGTGTAACAGTTACTCCAAAAGGCACATCACGAATTACTAAACTTTTTTTATCGAATTCTTCAATTAAACAACGAACTTTTACTTTGCCGCCTCTATGACCATCATTATAGTTGGTAACATCAATCATTCCACCTGTTTGAAAATCGGGAAACAATTCAAACTTTTTACCTTTTAAATATCTTATAGCAGCATCAATAATTTCACAAAAATTATGAGGAAGTATTTTAGTAGAAAGCCCAACAGCAATACCTTCAGCTCCTTGAGCCAAAAGCATAGGAAATTTCATAGGTAAAGTGATAGGTTCATTTTTTCTACCATCATAACTCAATTGCCAATTGGTTGTTTTATTGTTGAAGGCAACATCGTTTGCAAATTTGCTTAAACGTGCTTCAATATATCGTGGAGCTGCAGCATCATCACCTGTTCTAATATCTCCCCAATTTCCTTGAGTATCTATGAGCAAATCTTTTTGTCCCATATTTACCAAAGCATCTCCAATACTTGCATCTCCATGTGGATGATATTGCATAGATTGACCAATAATATTTGCAACTTTATTAAACCGGCCATCATCCATTTCCTTCATAGCATGTAAAATTCTTCTTTGCACAGGCTTTAACCCATCTTCTAAAGCAGGCACTGCACGTTCAAGAATAACGTATGAAGCATAATCTAAAAACCATGTTCTGTATTGATCTTTAACTCCAAAATGGTTTGATGTATTATCGTCTTTATAATCTTCCATAAATTATTTATAGTTTTCTTGAAATTTAAATTGATTCAATTAATTTAATTTCAATTTCTTTCCAACCATTTTCCCAATCACCTTGTACAATTATTTTATTTTCTAAAAACATTTCTTTTAATCTAAATACTATAAAAATATCACTAATGTTGAGTTTAGACTTACTTAAAATCTGTTGAATTATTTTTTGTAATTTTTGAAATTCTATGGTAATGATTTCTAGAATTTGTTTATCGAAATTATTAGCTTCTTTACTAGCAATTTTTTTACCTCCTTCCAATATTCTCAATAA
>JAYVBS010000201.1:0-2758 GCA_043750315.1 Chitinophagaceae bacterium | reverse complement strand
AGCTATCGATTCGTTTACAACTGCAGTACAAAAAACTTTAAAAGGTGGTGGCAAATTAACCTTAGTAGGTTTTGGTACTTTTTCAGTTTCAAAACGTGCAGCTCGTACAGGTCGTAACCCACAAACTGGGGCTACAATCAAAATCAAAGCTAAAAAAGTTGCTAAGTTTAAAGCAGGTAAAGATTTAAGTTCAAAGATTTAAGTAATTTTACAAAACATTAAAAAAATCCTTCTTGAAATTGGAAGGATTTTTTTATTTTCGCAAACTATCAATAACAAAAAAAAATAATACAAATGGGAAGAGGTGATAAAAAAACTGCTAAAGGAAAAAGGTTTAAAGGTTCTTTTGGGAATAGTAGACCAAGAAATGCTGTACGTAAACACGTTGCACCTGCAGTTAAAGTAGAAGAAGTTGTAGAAGAAAAGGTAGTTAAAAAAGTTGCCAAAAAAACTACTAAAAAAGTTACTAAAACTGAAGAAAAAAAAGCTTAATTTCTTATAAAAAAAATATTTAAAATCCTGCATTTTAGCAGGATTTTTTTTGTGCATAAATAAGCCATTTTCAATCGAATTTACTGCGTTCATATCCTTATCTTCGCCACTATCTAAATAACATTCAAATTCAAGTATAATAGGTATTATGAGCGAAGAACAAAATAAAATTAACGAAGAACAAAATAAAAATTATGGAGCCGATAGTATTCAGGTTTTAGAAGGATTAGAAGCTGTTAGAAAAAGACCTGCCATGTATATTGGAGATATTGGTTCAAAAGGGCTACACCATTTAGTTTATGAAGTTGTTGATAATTCTATTGATGAAGCATTAGCTGGCTATTGTAAAAACATAGTTGTAACCATACATGAGGATAATTCTATTAGTGTAGTTGATGATGGGCGAGGAATACCAACTGCCATGCACACAAAAGAAAAACGAAGTGCACTAGAAGTTGTAATGACAGTTTTACATGCAGGAGGAAAGTTTGATAAAGACACTTATAAAGTTTCAGGAGGTTTACATGGTGTTGGTGTAAGTTGTGTAAATGCTTTAAGTACAAAACTTCATGTAAAAGTTGAAAGAGAAGGAAAAATATTTGAACAAGAATATGAAAGAGGTGCTCCAAAATATGCTGTAAGAGAAATTGGTACAAGTAATAGAAAGGGTACAACTGTTCACTTTTGGCCAGATACAACTATTTTTCAAGTGCTTGTTTTTAATCGAGAAATTTTAGAAAGTCGTTTACGTGAGTTGGCTTATTTGAATAGAAAAATAAATGTAATTATTAATGACTTACGTGAAATAAATGATGATGGTACAACGTACACAAAAAACTTTTATAGTGAAGGAGGTATTGTTGAGTTTGTTGAAATGCTTGATAAAGCCAGCAACAGATCTCCATTAATTTCAAACACTTTGTATTTTGAAGGACATGACCCTATAAGTAACGTTGCTGTTGAAGTTGCAATGACTTACAACAATGATTTTAAAGAGCATATTTTTTCTTATGTAAATAATATCAACACCATTGAAGGAGGTACTCATGTTACTGGCTTTAGAACTGCATTAACCCGTGTGTTTAAATCTTATGGCGACAAAGAAGGGTTCTTTGAAAAAGCTAAAGTTGAAATTGAGGGTGATGATTTTAGAGAAGGCTTAAGTGCAATTATTTCAGTAAAAGTTCCAGAACCACAATTTGAAGGTCAGACAAAAACAAAATTAGGAAATAGTGATGTTGCAGGAACTGTGCAAACTGTTGTTGGTCGTGCTTTACAAGCTTATTTAGAAGAAAACCCAAAAGAAAGTAGAAATGTAATATTGAAAATAATTTTAGCTGCCCAAGCTCGTGTTGCTGCAAAAAAAGCTAGAGAACTTGTTCAACGTAAAACTGTTTTAAGTGGTGGTGGATT
Source organism: Chitinophagaceae bacterium (assembly GCA_043750315.1). Classification (GTDB taxonomy): domain Bacteria; phylum Bacteroidota; class Bacteroidia; order Chitinophagales; family Chitinophagaceae; genus CAIVPM01. The sequence continues at coordinate 853 of JAYVBS010000201.1, read as the reverse complement.
GCCTGGTAAACTTGCAGATTGTAGTGAAAGAGATGCTGAAAAATGTGAATTGTATTTAGTTGAAGGAGATTCTGCAGGTGGTACTGCAAAACAAGGTAGAGATAGAAATTATCAAGCAATACTTCCATTGCGTGGTAAAATTCTTAATGTTGAAAAAGCAATGGAACATAAGATATATGAAAATGAAGAGATCAGAAATATGTATACTGCTCTTGGTGTAACTGTTGGTACAGAAGAAGATCCAAAAGCATTGAACATGAATAAACTTAGGTATCACAAGTTAATAATTATGACTGATGCTGATGTAGATGGATCACATATTGCAACTTTAATTCTAACTTTCATTTTTAGATACATGAAAGAAATGGTAGAACAAGGATATGTGTATTTAGCACAACCACCATTATACTTAGTTCGAAAAGGAAAGGAAGCAGAATATGCTTATAACGAAGAACAAAGAGTAGTCTTAGTTGAAAAATTGGGTGGTGGCAAAGAAGATAGTGTAACTATTCAACGTTATAAAGGGTTAGGTGAAATGAATGCTGATCAACTTTGGGAAACTACAATGGATCCAACTCGTAGAACGTTAAAGCAAATTACAATTGAAAGTGCTGCAGAAGCTGATAGAGTATTTAGTATGTTAATGGGAGATGAAGTGCCACCTCGTAGAGAGTTTATTGAAACACATGCAAAATATGCTAAGATTGATGTATAACATCTACTAACATATTCTTTTGATAAATTATTTTATGGATTTTTTTATCACTGCAATTATTTTAGGTTTAAGTTTATCTGTAATGGGTTTAGGAATATTTATGAGTATGAAAATATTCAATATTCCAGATATAACAAC
>JAYVBS010000200.1:0-2760 GCA_043750315.1 Chitinophagaceae bacterium | reverse complement strand
ACATTAGGTACTGGTGTAGGTAGTGGTATTGTAATTGATGGTAAAATAGTAGTTGGTCATGATGGATTTGCTGGAGAATTAGGCCACACAATTATTAGACCAGGAGGTAGAATTCATAAAAGCACTGGAATGGCTGGCTCACTTGAAGCCTATGCAAGTGCTACAGGTGTTAGAGAAACAGCAATTGAATTTCTTACAAAGTATCCAGAAGAACCTAGTCTTTTAAGAAAATATACTATTGATGAATTAACCAGTGAAACAGTTTATGATTGTGCAATGAATGGAGATAATATAGCCAATAATATTTTTGAATTTACTGGACAAATTTTAGGAGAATCATTGGCCAATTTTGTTATGTTTTCTTCACCTGAAGTAATTGTTCTATTTGGAGGTTTAACAAAAGCAGGTAATCTTCTTCTTAATCCAACAAAAAAACACATGGAACAAAATTTACTGCCTATATTTCAAAACAAGGTGAAACTTATTTTTAGTGAACTTAAAGAATCTGATGCTGCAATTCTTGGTGCAAGTGCTTTGGTTTGGGATATAAAAAAATAAACTAATTGAAAACAAAAATGATATTAACTCTTGGAATTATTGTAATGCTTATTCTTATTGGATTCTTTGCAGGTGTGTTAAGTGGCTTAGTTGGAGTTGGGGGAGGAATTGTTATTGTTCCTTGCTTAGTTTTCTTTTTGGCATTTACACAAAAAATGGCTCAAGGAACCTCACTTGCATTATTAACCTTGCCAGTAGTTATTTTAGGTATGCTACAGTATTTCAAACAAGGACATATTGATTTTAAAATAGTTATCTTTTTGGCAATTGGCTTTATAGTTGGCGGATTTTTTGGAGGGAAATTAGCAGTATCACTACCAGAAAATATTTTAAAAAAAGTATTTAGTATTATTTTATTCATCGTTGCAATAAAACTTTTTTACGAAAGTAATAGCACAAAAAAAGCAGCAACAAAAAATGTTCCTGCTCAATTAAATAAAAAATAATATTTAAATATAATAGTATAATAAAGCACCTAAACCCATTATTGCTAAAACAATTGCAATAACCCACCAATAATCATCTGTTTCCTTTACTATCATTTTTTCTGGGTTACTAGCTGGCAAATACTCTTTTATAGAATCTGGCTTACCATTACTATAAATATCCAATAATCCTGTATTTGCTGCTTGAGATTTAGAAATCCACAAATCTTGTAAAACTTGTTTATGTTCAGTTTCTGGTTCAACAACAAAACTATTAACTAAATCTTTTCTTAATTTACCAATACCTGGTAATGATACAGTTTGATTTGCATTTACTTGCTTTTGTATTTCATGTGAAAACTCTTGAAACCTTCTTGCAGCTTCACTTTCATCAACTTTAAGTTCACGAGCTAAATAATTATAAAGAGAATAAGTATCTGTTGCAATATCAAAACTTTCAAGTCGAATATTTTGTGTTGGAGGGTTGAGTTTTTTATTTTCAAAATCCATAGTTGCAGGAACTTGCTCTACACCAAAGGTTCCAATTCCAGGCATTGAAGCTCTACCATTAAGGATTAAATATTTATAAAAAAGTTCATATAACATAAAAACAGGATTAGTTTATTGGAACGAATATACAACTCCTGCCACAACATTGAAACCAAAAACATTATATTGATTCCATCTTTGATATTCGTTGTTGAATAAGTTGTTTAAATCTAGATAAAAATACGTGTTTTTTAACACTTTTACTTCTGTTCCAATATTCAAATCGAACACCATTTTCGATTTCCCAAGAATATTATTTTTTACTCTATAATGAGCACCATCCCAAATAAAAATATCAGATTTTAAAACAACATCTTTAAGTACATGATACCTAATGCTGCTGTTAATTTCAATAGGCAAAAACCCAAAAACTTTTTCATACTTTTCTTGAGCAGTAAATTGTGTATAAGAAATACCTGTTATCATACTAAATTTTTCTTTATCAATATAAGTAATTTCACCACTTACTTTTATAGACTTCAAATTTGGTTCAAACAAAATATTAAAATTCTGACTTTTATTATTTGCAGTATCATTTGCAAACAATACTTGATTATTAGTTTTAATGAATGAGAGTTTACCTAGAAACGAAAAGTGTTTTCCAATGGAACCTTTTAACCCTCCAAAAATTTCATTGGTTTTTGAATTCATAAATGTTGATGGCTGATCAATAAATGGATTGATTGAAGCTAATGTTTGATAAGTATTTTTCTGAATGGAAGATTTCAATCCACCTAAAACAATAAATTTTTCTTTTGCAAGGTAATATTCAGCAGAAATATCAGGAAGAATTTCTAATTCACTATTATTCCAGGTAGGTTGAATACCAAACTTAATATTCAAATCTGGATTGTTATATTGAATTTTAGGTCGTATTGCAAATACATTATTAGAAATAGAAGTTAGGTTGCTTTTATAAAAAGAAAGATTGGCTAACACACCTAGTTCAACAGAGAAACTTTTTGTAATAAATTTTTCAAATGGAGCATCTAAAATAAGTGTTACTTCATTTGCTTGATTATTATCAGAAAAAAAAATTGCTATTAAATTTGGATGATAAGAAATACCAAATTCATTTTTAGTTTTTGTATTTAATTGAACTGATGTTTCTATTGTATTAAAATTTTGCTTTAACTGATCTTTAGTAAAAACAAAATTTTGGTTAGTTCCATATTTATTTTGACTTGATAAATTATAAGATAACGAAGCCACTAAATCATGATTTTGT
>JAYVBS010000199.1:0-2769 GCA_043750315.1 Chitinophagaceae bacterium | reverse complement strand
AAATGGTAACAGTTTCAAGCTACAAAGAAGTAGCAAAAAAAGATGGTTCTACATTCATCACTCTTGAATTGATGGGTGGATTAGAACTAGTACAATCACAAAGCACAGGTAATTATTATGCTTCTGTTAGGAAGTGTAATATTCCTAGCACATTTAATGAAAGTGTCGCTCAAAGAATGGTTGGACAACAAATTGAAGGAGATGTGGTAAGAGTTGCAGTAGACCCTTATCAATATCTCAACAAACAAACTGGAGAAGTTATGATTTTTCATCATTCTTATGCCTATAGACCTAAAGGAGCTATTGAGCTTATTGGTCAAACACAGGTTCAAGAACTTGAAGTAGCTTAAGGCTTCATTGGTTAGTAATGGGGTTGATAGTTTATTCTATCAGCCCCTTTTTTTATTCATCTAAAACATTATATATGTATATAGAAACAGCAACTAGAAAACAAGCCAAGATTAAATTATCTCTGGCAGGAAGTAGTGGAAGTGGTAAAACCTATTCTGCATTATTATTAGCTCATGGTATTTGTACTAATTGGAGGAATATAGCTATTATAGATACTGAAAATTATTCAGCTTCATTATATGCTCATCTTGGAGATTATAATGTTGTAAATATTGTAGAACCCTTTTCACCACAGATTTATATTGAAGCTATCAAACTCTGTGAAGATGCAGGAATGGAAGTTATCATTATAGATTCCATTACTCATGAATGGCAAGGCAAAGGTGGTTGTCTTGATCTACATGAAAAGGAAACAGCAAGAATGAGAATACCAAACTCATTCACAGCTTGGGGAAAAATTACTCCACTTCATCAAGAATTTATAGATACTATTCTTCAAAGCAAGTGTCATATTATCTCCACCATAAGAAGTAAAACAGAATATGTATTAACAGAAAGGAATGGTAAGCAAGTTCCTCAAAAAGTTGGTATGTCTCCAATTACCAGAGATGGTTTTGAATATGAGGTAACGATTTCATTCGACCTTGACCAAAATCATAAAGCTTTTGCTACTAAAGATAGAAGTGGTTTATTCCAGGACAAAGAACCCATCATCATCACAGAAGAAATTGGAAGAAAGATTATTGAGTGGTGTAACAATGCTCCTGAGGTTACTGTAGATGATGTGAGTAAAAGAATTGGTGATTGTAGAACTATAGATGAATTACTCAATCTCTATAAACAACATCCTGCTTTTGCAGCTTCTTTAAAACCAGAATTTGAACAACAAAAAAGAAGAATACTCATCAACGCTGAAGTAAGTAAAACATTATCCACCCAAAAAACTAATCCCAATGGAACTACTACATATTAATCCAGTAGAAATAGCATCTACAGAAATTGTAAAACACACCAGTGGTTTTATAGAAGCTAATACTGAAACATCTTCTTTTGAAGAAATTAGAAGCAGTCATATCATTCCAGTTTTTGCAAGAGATAATGAGCCTCTCATTAGTCATTCAGATTTTATAGAAGCTACCAGAGAAGCAACTAAAGATGTTTTTGTAGGAGAACATATCTATAAACCACAAGTAAGAATCAGTCATCCTGTAAAGGGTAGGGTCCCTGATGCAAAGGATAAACCAGCTCAATTATTAGAAGAATGGGAGAAGACTATTTATTACGAAAGAATGGCATTTTTAATCGAGATTCCGTCCATTAAACCATCCATTGATGGTAATACCTTATCATTAACTATTGGGGGTGTAAAAGCCTATAATCAGGATAATCTATATAGTAGAACTCATAGTGAGCAACACTTTAAAATCTTCATTGGATTTACAAATAAAGTATGTACTAATTTATGTGTTTCTACTGATGGTTATTTGAGTGATGTAAAGGTTAAGAACACTGAGCAGCTTTACATGGCAATTAGAAATCTTATAGAAAGCTATAACTACAATTACCAATTAATTCTTCTCAACAAACTCAAAGAATATAGCATTACAGAACATCAGTTTGCTCACCTCATTGGAAGATGCAGAATGTATCAACACCTACCTACTTATAACAAATCACAAATAGACCCTATTCTTTTTGGAGACCAACAAATGAGTAGTGTAGTGAAGGACTATTATAAAGACCAAAGCTTCTGTAAAGACCATAAAGGAAATATTAATTTATGGAGGTTATATAATCTATTCACTGGAGCAAATAAAAGTAGTTATATAGATAGTTTCCTAGATAGAAGTGTTAATGCTAGTCATCTCATGGAGCAGCTTAGAAATGGATTGGAGAATCAAACAAGTTGCTGGTATTTGAATTAATCCTAGAAATATTTCTTATGACTACAAAAATCAATTACGTTGACCCCAATAGTATAATGGTAGTAAATGCAAATTGTAAGATGAGACAAATCTTCACACCTTTCATAGTAAAAGTTATATACCAAACCTCCATTTTAAAAATTGATAGTTCTGTTTATGTGGAGGAAGTTAGTAACAATAGTGAGTATAAGCTCATCTATAGAATAGGTAAATATTGGTTTCCATATTTTGTCTTTAGCATAAATACTGTTTACTAAAATCTACTCAATTTAAAATATCCCTGTCATAGCAATATGGTGGGGATTTTTTATTATTAAATCTTAACCAATGATAAAAGAATTAGAATGTGTAGCAGAAATAGAAGTTAGCTACACACCAACAAATAGAGAACAAGTTAGAATTACTTCATGCGAAATGCCGCGTAACGAAAAAGAGCACACCCATCGCCACCAGCATTCCGGTCGCAAACATCCGCATCCGGCGGGCCCGGTCG
>JAYVBS010000198.1:0-6483 GCA_043750315.1 Chitinophagaceae bacterium | reverse complement strand
AGTGAATCAACTGTTCGAGACGCCATAGATAAAAATTTTGAAAAGCTTGGGTATAAAAGTCGAAAGCAAAAAGACTATTTGATTTATAGTGGAGTTGTAATGCCAGAATTTGATAATGAGCCGTACGATATATATGTTTTGGTAGAACGCAAAAGTCGTCAGGAAAAAGAAGTATCATTCGTAACATTTTTAATGAGTAAAGGGTTTGAGAATTTTGTTAATGAACGTGATGAGAATAGGCTTTTAGATAAAACAAAATTTTATATGAATGAGTTAAGAAACATATCTGCAGAATATGATTTAGAATTGCAAATTACAGCACAAGAAGAGGCAATTAAAAAAGCTTTGCGAAAGCTAGATAATTTGAGAGATGATTCAACATCTCTTGTAAAAAAGAAAAAAAAGATTGAAGAAGAAATGCTGCAAAATAATTTAAATATTAATTCTCGAAAAACAGACAGTTTTCGTCAGAAACAAATCTTAGATATGTTAATATCAAAAAGAAAAATTAGAGAAATAAAAGAAGAAAAAATAGAATAATAATCTCATAAAAATTTTTTTTGAAAAAAAAATCACAAACTTTATTGTTAGCTATTTCATGGTTTGTTATGGTAACAATTTTACTTATTATTCCAGGTACAAAATTGCCAGCTATAAAATGGCTCGGAGTTTTAGAAATGGATAAAATTATTCATTTTATTTTATTTTTTATTCTTTGTCTGCTTTTTTGTAGAACTGCATATTCTTTTAATAAAACACAAAATTGGTTTTGGCTAATTGCTTTTGCTTGCTCTGTTTTTGGTTTAACGATGGAGTTTGTACAAGAAAATTTTGTAACTAATAGAGCTTTTGATATTTGGGATATTGTTGCAGATTTCATTGGCAGTTTTACATTTTTGGTGTATTTAAATTTAAAACCTCAGTTTTTACGTAATTAAAATTTATTTTTCACTTCTCTGTTATTTGTAAAACAAATATCTTTATTCCCTTACTGCATTTTTAAAGATTAATAAAATATTATGGAAATAAAAAGACTGTTTGAAGCCTTAGATTTTCAACACAATAAATTTGGTAATAAAGCAGATATGTTTGGTGCTAAGGTTAATGGAACTTGGCAAACAACAAGTACAGAAGAAACTATTAGAATAACCAATAATTTAACTGCTGGGTTATTAAATTTAGGAATGAATGGAAAGGACTATACTCCTGAAGGTGCAGATAAAATTGCCATCATTAGTAACAATAGACCAGAATGGGTTTATACAGATTTAGCTGTTCAACAGTCAGGTGCAATTCTTGTTCCTTTATATCCCACAACTAACCCTTTAGAAATTGAATTTATTCTAAACGATTCACAAGCACAATACATTTTTGTAAGTAATGAGGAAATGTTTAAAAAGATAAATAATATTAAACCTAATATTCCCTCCTTAAAAAAAATATACTGTTTCGATACTGTTGTTGGATGCTCTCATTGGTCAGAGTTAACAAATAACATAAGTTCTGATCAATTGAAACAAGTTGCAGAACACAAAAAAACAGTTCCTGTAGAACATGTTGCCACATTAATTTACACCTCTGGTACAACTGGCACACCTAAAGGTGTAATGCTTTCTCATAGTAATATATATACTTGTGTTCAATACAGTAAATCATCCTTTCCTTTTGAAGATAGACCAGAAGGCAAAGCCTTAAGTTTTTTACCCTTAAATCATATTTTCGAAAAAGTAATTACCTATATTTATTTGTTTAGTGGTATAAGTATTTATTATGCAGAAAGCCTTGAAACCATTGGAGAAAATATTAGAGAAGTTAAACCATTTGGCTTTAGTTGTGTACCTCGTTTATTAGAAAAAGTGTACGAAAAAATTATTGCTAAAGGAAGCGAATTAACCGGTATAAAACGCATACTTTTTTTCTGGGCAGTAAGTTTAGCCAAGAAGTATGATGTTAGTGAAGATGGTGGCTGGTTTTATAATTTGCAACTTGCTATAGCCAATAAATTAATTTTTGTAAAGTGGAGAGAAGCTCTTGGTGGAAATGTTGACTTTATTGTTACAGGCGGTGCAGCTTGTCCAGTAAATTTATTAAGAATATTTACTGCAGCAGGAGTTCCTGTTTATGAAGGATATGGACCAACAGAAAACAGCCCTGTTATTAGTGTAAACAGAAAGGGAAAAGGGGGTAGAAAATTTGGAACTGTTGGCCAACCCATTGATGGTATTGAGGTTAAAATTGTTGATGATGGTGAAATTGTAGTAAAAGGCACTACTGTTATGAAAGGATATTATAAACGACCCGATTTAACAGCTGAAACCATTATTGATGGCTGGTTACATACAGGAGATATTGGGGTTTGGGTAGATAATAAATATTTAAAAATTACCGACAGGAAAAAAGAATTATTTAAAACAAGTGGTGGAAAATATGTTGCTCCACAACCCATAGAAAACAAGTTTAAAGAAAGCCATTTTGTTGAACAAATTTTAGTAGTTGGTGCCGATAAAAAATTTGTGAGTGCATTAATTGTACCCTCTTTTGTGGCATTACATAATTGGTGTAAAGAAAGAGATATTGAATACACTAATAATCAAAACATCATCAATCACCCCGAAATTCAAACACTCTTTAACGAAGTTTTAAATAAATATAATCCACTTTTTAATCATGTAGAACAAATAAAGAAGTTTACTTTATTAGATAAAGAATGGACAATTGAAGGTGGAGAGATGACGCCAAAAATGAGTTTAAAACGTAAAATTATTTTAGAGAAGAATCAAGCTATCATTGAAAAAATGTATAATACTTAAGCTTTATTTTTCTTTCTTAATAGTTCTTGCTTTTTGTAAAGATGTTTTTCCGAATCGGTTTTTAACATCATCTATTGCTTTGTATAATTTTGTTTGTGTACTGTGGTCCTCAAATAAATTTCCCTGAAAAGATTGATTGGTGAATTCACTTAATCGAACACCCAAAAGCCTTACAGGATTTGGCTTTCGCCAAAGTTTTTTAAAAAGATTAAGTGCTTCTTTAATGAGTACTTCATCACTTAAAGTAAAATCAATTGTAGTTTGTTTTTGTGTAGTTTCGAAATTTGGGTATCGAATTTTTACTGCAATACATCCAGTTAGCATTCCATCATTTCTTAATTCATAACCAACTTTTTCAACCATCTTCACCAACTCTATAATTAAAATATTTTCATCATAAATATTTTCATGAAAAGTATTTTCTTTCGAAATACTTTTTGCTTCTCTACCTAATGAAACAACACTGTTTGAAATGCCTTGTGCTTTTCTATATAAATCTTTACCCCATTTTCCTAATTCATCTTCTAAACTTTCTTCACTGTGGTTAAGAATATCTCCAATTAAATGAATGCCCATCCATTTTAATTTTTTAAAAGCACTTTCACCTACACCTGAAAATTTATTTACCGACAATGGTGCTAAAAATTCTTTTTCACTACCAGGTTTAACAAATAAAAATCCATTGGGCTTTGCTTCATCAGTGGCAATTTTTGCAATCATTTTATTACTAGCTAAACCAAATGAAATGGGTAGCTGAGTTTCATCAATAATTTGTTGTCGTAAATCAATTGTCCATTGCAACACATCAAAAAATTTATCCATTCCTGTTAGGTCAATATAAAATTCATCGATACTTGCTTTTTCATATAAAGGTGCTTTTGATGCAATGATATCAGTAACCCATTTAGAGAATTTGCTATACATGCCTCTTGTTCCTCTTACTAAAATTGCATGAGGGCATAATTGCATGGCTTGTTTCATTGGCATGGCACTATGAACACCAAATTTTCTGGCTTCATAACTACAAGTTGTTACTACACCTCTATCTTTTGAACCACCTACTATCACTGCTTTTCCTGCAAGTGAAGGATCGTTAATAACTTCTACACTTACAAAAAAAGAATCCAAATCGAAATGTGCTATATAACGTTGTGGGGATGACATGATTTTCTATAAGGTAGTAAAAAGTTACTGATTACTAAACTGTCGTGTTCTGTTTATTCTTAAATCTCTAAGCATACCAGATTTTGGACTAATAGTTATACTAAAAGATCGCCAAATATTTACTGGCGTAACATTAATGCTCAACTGCCAGCAATGCAATTCACGTGAAATAAAAAAGTTGAGTTGTTGTAAAGTGCCAGATGTAACATCATAATTTCCTGTACCACCCATTTTCCATCTTGGTGTTAAATTAAAATCTCCATTAAAACCAATGCTGCTGTAAGCATTTGTTACAAAACCACTATAATCTGGTTTTATTTGTCTAGTAAAATTGTAAGAATATTGTAAACTCAAACTCCACGGAATATTAAAATCTGTAAACTCTGATGGATTAGATCTGGCAAAATCTAATTGTCTTTGTTGCTCATCGGGTGTCATAAAAGGATCTAAAGGCAATTGCTTAGAATTTGCTAATTTTTCATCTTTAGGTTTGCTTTGAAATTGAGTACTTATTGCAACATTACCATTAGTAATTCTTCCCAGTTTAAACATACTATCGTACCACATTAAATGATTTATTCTTCTGCCTGTTGCATCAACTTTATAAGGATCTAAAGTTGCACTTGCAGAGATATTTATTTTTTCAAATAAATTGGTACCTAGTCGAATTGAAAAAGGTTGCAATGCAAAACTATCAGCAGCAAGATTGTAAGAACTTGATATGCCTAAAACATCTATCAGTCTTACTTTTTTTGTGGCATTTGCAGCAGTATCTTTTTTATCTTTTACTTTCATTTCAAATAAATTATCAATTCCAAAAGAAATGCTTCCACTCGATGCTTCATTAAAAACAATTCCTCCTGTTAATCGAGAAACTCTTACAGTGTTTTTGTTAGAATCTATTTGTAAATTATAATTAAATCTATTATCTAAATTTGGTGTGTAGTTAAAACTAACTGAAGGTCTTATTTCATGTCGAATGGCTTTTATGGTTTTTGATTTTTTGAACAGATAAGTTCCAAAAATTCTTGTACTCATGCTTATTCCAAAACTTGTTGTTGGCCTTCTTGTAAATCCTTTTTGTACAGAAGAGTCAATTTTTTTTGTGGTGTTATTCCATTCTCTATACACACTTCTATCATACCAAGCTTCACTATAAGATATAGATGGAGAAATGGTTACAGGCCCCATTGGTGGTAAAGCTAATGTAATAGGTATATTATGATTTGCATTCCATTGCATGGTATCAATAATATGTTTTAAAGAAATTGCAGAATCAAAAAAGCTAATAGAATTATTGAAACTTCCTCCATAACCAATGCCAATACTTTCGTACCATTTGGCTTTGCCAACTCTTTCTTTTTTCTCGAAAGGATAAAATGTATTTACATTTAAGCCTATTGCTGGTAATTGAAGATTTACAGAACGATTTGCTGCATTTTGATCGTGACTAACATTTAAACTTAAATTGACTTTATTATTATAATTTTTAGTGTAGTTAATATTAGAATTAATTCTGTTATTGAAATTAATTAATGGGTTGCCAATAAAAGATTGATTAAATTTAGTGCTACCAAAATGTACATTAGCACCAAAACTAGTTCCTGGTCTGGCTCTATTATCTCTTGAATGATTCCAGGTAACATCAAAAGTTTTAGATTGTGTAAATTCTTGTTTTGCACCTGAAAATCGGTTTAAAGTTTTTAAATTCTGAAAAGTGATATTCAATCCACCTGCATATTTATAACGAACAATGTATTTTGGGGCTACATTTACACTCCAACCTCCATAAGAATAAATATCAGTTTTAAGTGTTACATCAAAATTATCACTCAATACTTTGTAATAACCTAAACCTTGTAATCCTATTCCAAAATCTTCTGTAGTTATAAATTGTGGTGCTAAAACTCCTGAGTGTCTGCCTCTATTTAATGGATAAATTCCAAAAGGAATTCCAATGGGGAAAGGAACACCTTCAAACTCTGGAGATGCAGCACCACTCACTGCAATTTTGTTACTAATCATTTTTAACTTTCTGGTTCTAAAAGCAAAATGTGGCACATCTAAATTGCAAGTTGTAAATCTTCCTTTCCATCCATAAAAAATATCTTTATCTATTTTTTTTAATACTTGTGCATTTACAAAAATTTCTCCTTCATTATAAAAAGAATTTACTGTTCTTCCTTTTTGAGTTTTTAAATTAAAAGAAATGGTATCACTAAAAGTTGTATTAGTACCATCTTGCATTTTGGTTTTATTCAATGGATTATTCGTAGTGTCTACTGAACCATAAGCAAATATGCTTTGGTTGCTGCCATTATATTTAATAACACCAGCATCTAAAATCAAATCTTGCTGTTGCACTTTGCTTTTTCCATATAAAAAAAATTCTTTAGTAGAAATAATAAATACACCTGAATCGCTTGCAGCATATTGAACTGGTGCATCTAGTGAATCTTTTGAAATTTTAATAGAATCAATCGTATTAATTAGTGTAGTACTTTTTTTA
>JAYVBS010000197.1:0-2788 GCA_043750315.1 Chitinophagaceae bacterium | reverse complement strand
GTAAATCTATACCGGCAATACGAGCCATTTATTATAATTGTTAATTGTTAATTATTAATTGTTAATTACAAGGTTTATCCTTGACGTTGTTTAAAACGTGGATTCTTTTTGTTTACCACAAAAAGCACACCTTTTCTTCTAACGATTTTGCAGTCTACACTGCGTTTTTTAATTGATGCTCTTACTTTCATAAAAATTGTTTTTAACTAAGCTTTGCTTAATTATTTATATCTAAAATTTATTCTCCCTCTTGTTAAATCATATGGGCTAATTTCAACACCCACTTTATCACCAGGTAAAATTCTAATGTAGTGCATTCTCATTTTACCACTTATAGTTGCCAAAATTTCATGTCCATTTTCTAACCTTACTTTAAACATTGCGTTACTTAACGCTTCTAATATCACACCATCTTGTTTAATAAGGTTTTGTTTTGACATATTTTTTTTCGGGTTGCAAAAATAGAGGTATTAGGTGGAAATAATCAAATTTCTCCTAAAAATTCTTTGTTTTTTATTCACAAAATGAAAAATTACAAGGCTATGTATAGATTAATGCTTGTGTTAAGTTACAATCTGGCTGAAATGCCCACCTTCCCATCAGAAATGGTATTGCCAATTCCAAATTCTAAATTAATTGCGATTGAGCTTGAGATTTTATATCTACCACCAAATTGGCCACCTAAGTTTAAGGTTGAATTGCCTGAAGTGTTGCTGGTAGATTTTGAAATTAAAAGTCCAAGATTTAGCCCAGCATATAAATTAAGTTTTCTATCTAAGCTAAGCAATTCATTAAAATGATAATTTGCATTAGCAATAATACCAGACCCATTTTTATAAAACATAATTTCTCCACCTAGGGTAATATCAGATTTAAATCCATAATCAAAACCAACATAAAGTGGAATACTTGAACTTGCAATTCCAATACCAGTATTAAGTTGAATTTTTCCTTTTGCTAATGGATATTGTGCAAATAGGTTTGTAAAAATAAAAATTGCGATAACTAAGAATAATAGTCTTTTCATATTTTAAATTAAGGTTTAGCCCATATTATGGAACACTTTATTAACATCCTCATCTTGCTCTAATCTTTCAATTAATTTACTTACATCTTCAGCTTGAGAATCAGTTATAGGTACCATAATTGATGGTATCCATTCCAATTCTGCAGTTAAAGGGGTAATATTTTTTTCTTCTAGAGCTTTTTGTAAATTTCCAAAATCTGTAAAAGCACAACGTAAAACAATTATTGCATTTTCATTATCGTCATTACTTTCACCTAATTCTTCTAATCCAAAATCAATTAATTCTAATTCAAGGTCATCTGTATTTAATCCTTCAGGGTTTAATTTAAATACGCCCATTTTTTTAAACTGAAAACTAACACTTCCACTATTGCCTAATGCACCATGGCCTTTATTAAAACACGCTTTTACATTTGCCACTGTTCTTACATGATTATCAGTTGCAGTTTCAACTAACAATGCAACACCATGAGGTGCATAACCTTCATATAAAATTTCTTCATAGTTAGTAGTATCTTTTCCCATTGCCCTTTTAATAGCAGCTTCAACTCTATCTTTTGGCATTCCAACACTTCTTGCATTTTGAAAACATCTTCTTAATGCCGGGTTAGTGGCAACATCTGGTCCACTTGCTTTTACAGCTATAATAATTTCTTTACCAATTCGTGTAAATTGTTTTGCCATTCTATCCCAACGGGCAAACATGGTAGCTTTTCTAACTTCAAAAATCCTTCCCATAATGTTTATAATTCTTTGCAAAAATAAGTGTTGAAAAATAAAACTAAAAAATCAATAAAAATTATAGGTTAAAAAAAATCAAAATCTTATCAAAGTCTATAGATATCTAACCTTTACTTTTGTAATCATGCAAAAGTTTTTAGTGATACAAACTGCTTTTATTGGAGATGCGGTTTTGGCAACAGGAATTATTGAAAAAGTTCATACAACTTACCCAAATGCATCTATAGATTATTTAGTAAGAAATGGCAATCAAAGATTATTTAACAATCATCCTTTCATAAACCAAGTTTTAATTTGGGATAAACAACAAAACAAATATTTGAATTTGTTTAAACTAATATTTAAGATTAGAAATAATAAATATGATGTTTTAATTAATGTACAACGTTTTGCAGCTACAGGTTTTATTACTGTATTTTCTAGAGCAAAAATGAAAATAGGATTCGATAAAAATCCTTTTAGTTTTTTGTTTGATGTAAAAGTGAAGCATGATGTAAATAATAATTTACATGAGATTGAAAGAAATCAATTGTTAATAGAAAGTTTATGTATAGGCGAGGCATCAAAACCAAAACTTTATCCAACACTTCAAGATGAAGAATTTATTTCACAATATACTACTAAATCGTTTGTAACTATTGCACCTGCTTCAGTTTGGTTTACTAAACAATTACCATCGCAACAATGGTTAAAGCTGATTAATGAATTACCAAAGAATTTGTTTATTTATTTACTTGGTGGCAAATCTGATGAAGAATTATGTAATGTTTTACTGGAATTCAGTAAGCATAAAAAAATTTTTAATTTAGCTGGTCAATTAAATTTTTTACAATCTGCAGCTTTAATGAAAAAAGCTAAAATGAATTATGTAAATGATTCTGCTCCTATGCATTTAGCTTCTGCAGTTAATGCACCAACATGTGCAGTGTATTGTTCTACAATTCCTGCTTTTGGTTTTGTACCATTAAGTGATAATAGTCATGTAGTTGAAATTTCAAAAAAACTTTCGTGCAGACCATG
>JAYVBS010000196.1:0-6503 GCA_043750315.1 Chitinophagaceae bacterium | reverse complement strand
GTTAAACCTAGTGAAGGATGGACAAACTCTTTCATTCATCCACCTCATAACTTTAGCATTGCAGATTCTTTAGTTACTAATTTTCACTTACCTAAAACAAGTTTGTTAATTATGGCTTGTGCTTTTGCTGGTTACGATTTAGTTATGGAAGCTTATAAAAAAGCTATCAAAGACAAGTATAGATTTTTTAGTTATGGTGATGCCTTATTATTTATTTAAAAATAAAAAATATTTTTAAATGAGTTGTTTTGTTACGTGCATCCCCATACATTTGCACCTCTTTCAAAATAGCAAGTTTTGAATTTCGGGAGGTAGTTCAGCCCGGTAGAATACTTGGTTTGGGACCAAGGGGTCGCAGGTTCGAATCCTGTCCTCCCGACACTACAAATAAAAAAGCAATCAGAAATGATTGCTTTTTTATTTTAAAGCACTTTAAATCCTTTAAAAGGTTCGTTAATTGAAATGCTTTGTTCAGAAAACCAATGTGGGCCATCTTTTTTCATATAAACACAGTCTTCTAAACGAATACCAAATTCACCAATAATAGCAATTGTTGGCTCAATACTAAAACACATTCCTTCTTGAAGCATTGTTTTATTGCCACGAACCATGTATGGGTATTCATGACCATTCATTCCAATTCCATGACCCGTTCTATGTGGTAAGCCAGGAAGTTCATAATCTGGTCCAAAACCTGCATCAGTAATTACTTTTCTTGCTGCTTTATCTACACTTTCACTTGTAAACCCAATTTTTGCGACTTCAAAACCTGCAGTTTGAGCTTTAAGTTCTAAGTTCCAAATTTCTTCTTGTCTTTTTGTTGGCATTGCACCAAATACAATAGTTCTTGTAATGTCTGAACTATAGCCTTTATAATTACAACCACAATCCATTAAAACAATATCTCCTTTTTTAAGCTTTTGAGGTTTAGTTGTTCCATGAGGGAAAGCAGATGTTTCACCAAAAATGCAAAGTGTAAAGTCGTGACTTGCACCTAATTCTTGATGTGCTTTAGCTACTATATTTGAAACATCATTTGGTGCCATGCCTACTTTTAAATTTCTAATTCCAGCTTTAATTGCTTCAACAGTTATGTCAGATGCCTTTTGCATTAATGCTATTTCAGCATCTGATTTAATTTGTCTGCAAGGAATAGTAATTTTATCAGCACTAATAATCTTAAAATCTTTTGTTATTTTTTGCAATCCATCAGCAATAAAAAATCTTACTTGTTCTTCTATTCCTATTTTGCCTGTTGAGAAGCCAGCTTTCTTAATTGATAAAATAATTTTTTGAAATGGGCTTTCATCTTCATGCCAAATCAATACTTCACTGCCAATTTTTATTAACTCTCTAAATCTTCCTTCTTCGAAAGCAGGACATACATATTTAATTTCTCCTTTAGCTGGAATAACTGCTACCAATGTTCTTTCACTGGGCCACCAACGAATGCCAGTAAAATAATTTAATGAAGTTCCTGCATCTAAAACCAGTGCTGCTATCCCTTCTTTTTGTAATAATTGTTGAGCTTTTGCAATTCGTTGTTTTCTTTCATCAACAGAAATAGGAGCAACATCTTCTATTAATAATGGGTCGTGAAAAAGTGAAGGATTAGTTTTTGCAGAAACTATGCCTGATAATAAACTTGCACCAGTTGTAAGTGCAGAAAGCGTAACAAAATCTCTTCTTTTCATTGTTATTAAATTATAAATTACAAATTTCTAAATTTAAAATAACCAATAATATTTTGATAATTTAGTTAATTCAAATTATTTATGATTAAGATTTATTAAAAAATCAAACAAATTTGTATCAGTTGATATTCCTAATTTTTTTCTAAGCCTATACCTGCTAATCTCTACACCCCTTACAGAAATATTCATTAATTGAGCAATTTCTTTTGTTGACAAATTCATACGTAAGTATGCTGAAAGTTTTAACTCATTTGGTGTAATGGTTGTATATTTTTCTTTTAAAGTATAAACAAAATCACTGTGAACTTTATCAAAATGTTGAGCAAAATGTTCCCAATCTTCATCCATTTTTTCATCTTCTTGTAATGCCTTCAACATTTTTTTTAGTTCGGAATTTGATTTCTCGCTATTTTCTTTTTTTATTACATGGTTTAACTCGGTTTTAATTTTTGATAATAATTCTCCCTTTTTTAAAATGTGCATGGCAGAATTGGCTAATTCAGAATTTTTAAAATCAACCTCTGATTGTAGTTTTTCATTTTTTACTTTTACTAATTCATTTTCTGCTTCTTTAATTTCTCTTGCATGTTGTTCTTGCAAAATCTTTTGTTCTTTTTCGTATTTCAACTCTTTTAAATACAAAATGTTGTTTTGTTTTTTAATAAAAAAGTAAATTAAAACACATGAAATTAAAAAATAAAAGAAATAGGCAATGCTGTATTTATACCAAGGTGGGAGAATCTCAAATGTATAGGGAATAATATCAGATTCTTTGCCTAAATTATTTCTGGCTTTAACGTCAAAAGTGTATGTACCTGAGGGTAAATTATTGAACTCCTTTTCTGTTTTAATACTCCATTCAGACCAATTATTTAAATATCCATTTAATCTAAAACTATATTCAAGATTAACTTGTTGGCCAAATAAGGGTGAAGCAAACTCAAAAATAATATTATTCCATTTTTTATTTATGGTTATTATTTTTTTAGATAGATTTAGTGAATCAAGATTATAACCACCATAAATTAAACTATCATACTTCTCTCTGATAATTACATTTCTAAGTTGAATTTTTACATCGAAATTATTATTACTATACTTTTCAAAGTCTATATTAAAAAATCCATTTTCACTTCCAATAATTATATTGTTTTTATTGATTGGATAAATAAATTCGAAACCACTTAGTATTTTATTATTCAATTCTGGAATATGTAGGATGTTTGGTTTTGAATTTGGGCTAGTGATAACTCCAACACTTTTATCATGAATAAACCAAATATTGCCTTTAGTATCTTCCTTTATATATCGAATACTTTGACTCCCTAATATTTTATAATAATATTCTGATGGAATAAATCGATCTGTATTTTCATTATAAGTATAAATGCCTTTTTCGGTTGCAACTAATATTTCATTTTGAATTTTATAGATATGATTATTATTTATAGAGGGAAGCCCATTAACATCTGTATATTCTTTAGTTAAATAGTTGCCGTTATTTTCTTTTATTATTTTAAAAACACCATGATAGGGGTGCGAAACCCAAATATTATTATTTTTATCAATTACAACAAATCTTGATGATTCTTTAAAGTTTGGAATAAGTTCAGCAGGTATAAATTTTTTATTATTATAGTTAAAAAATTGTAACCCAAAATAATTTCCAGCAATGATTTTGCTTGTTGGAAATACCGTATTTGTAGCTATAAAATTCCAATATCCCATGCCAATATTCAATGGAGAAGCCACATTATTATTTACAATAGAAACACCTTCATGTTGGCCTACTAAAACTTGATTGTTAATTTCTGATAAACTCCAAATTTGACCTACAGCTTTAATTACTGGCTGAAATGTTCCCTTTGAGAAACTAAAATCTTTTTCGTTTTGAATGGCAACACTAAATAATCCTGAAGATGTTCCTGCATAAAAAATATTATTGTGCAATAATGCTGTATACCCAGAAGCACCTTGCGTACTAGGGTTTAATCTTTTAACTGCACTATTATATTCAATACAATCAATTCCATTATCTAAACCTAACCAAAGATTTTTTTGGCGATCAAGAAAAATGCTTAGAATATTATTGTTTTGTAATCCTTGATTTTTTGTAAAATTTTGAATTAAATCTCCATTACTGTTTATAATATGAATACCATTATAAGAAGTTGCAAGAGCAATGGTTTTTTCATCAATTAAAGTAGCATCATAAATTCTATATTTTTCAATTTGATCTAAAGTTGGGGAGGTTACTTTTTTTAATTGATTTTGGCTTAAACTAAATAATCCATTTTTAAGTGTGGTAAAAAAAATGGTTTTTGGAGTTAGTGTTAAAATAGATGTGATTTCTGTTGATGCTAAAAGATTATTTCGAATTATAACAGGTTTTAAAATATCTTCTTTAAAAGAGAAAATTCCTTTAACTCGGTCTTGTACATACAAAGTCTCATTGCTAACTCCCATAAAAGTCCATTCTAATGGGGCATTAAAAATTACTGTTGTTTTTTTATTAAATTTAATTATTTTGTTATAGGTTCTAAAGAAAATATTTTCATTTAGAATTTTTATATCCCACACGTCACCAAGTGATCTATCACTTTCTGCTATTAAATCTAAGATGGAATGATATTTAAGTTTACCTTGTTCATTAGGGTAGAAATATCCCAACTCATCTTGACCTCCAACATAAATTTTATTATCATCTGCAACTTCAACAGAACGAACAATTGTTTTATTAGGCAAAGGAAGTAAATCCCAATATTTGCCATCAAAAGTTAATAAACCTTCATTATTTGCTGCATAAACTATTCCATTTTTATCTTGTTTAATCTCCCAATTTTGAAGCCCAGCCTTGTATGAACTTTTAGAAAAGTTATTAATATTTGGAAGGCCAATTGTGTTTTGGGCAATTAAACAAACGGGAAAAATTAAAAAAAATATTAATTTGTTAAACATTCAATATTTAATTAAGATGTAAGCGATTTTTTATATTGATGTAGTATTGTAGTGGTAAATATAGCCTAAAATTATGAAAAATTGAATATTGATGTAGTAGTGATGTGTGTATTTATTTGGTGTTTGTAGTAGCAGAAATGAAATTTGCTTCTTAAAAATAATTTACTTTTTGTTAACAATCATCATTAAAAATAAACAACCATGAAAAAAAGCTACTTTTTACTCTTCTCTTTTTTGCTATTAACTTTTCAGGTTATAGCACAAGCACCAACTACAGCTGCTACAACACCACCAGCAAGAAATACTGCTGATGTAATTAATTTATTCAGTGGTGCTTATACTCCAGAAGTTACAGGAACTGACTGGTTCCCAAATTGGGGCCAAACTACACTTGTAAGCGATACAACTATAGTTGGCAATCTTACTAATTAATCATTAACACAAATATGATAAATCACAATAAAAAAATCAATTGTATATGAATTTAAAAATCTCAACAGTTTTTTCACTTCTGCTCATTACACTGTTAATGCCAAGCTTTGTTTTTGCACAAAGTATTGCAGTAACAGGAACTGTAAAAACCAATTCAAGTGGACAAACTGTTAAAGGAGTTTCCATTACTGTAAAAGGCACTAAAACAGGCACTAGTTCTGATGAGCAAGGTAACTTTTTAATTAAAGTTCCTAATAAAGGATCAGTTTTAGTATTTAGTAATGTAGGATTTAAAAACCAAGAATTTACTGTAAACTCAGAATCAAAAATTGATATTAAATTAGTAGATGTAGCTGCAGTTTTAGATGAAGTTGTAATTAATGTAGGTTATGGTACTCAGAAAAAATCTGCTGTTTCTGGTGCAATTTCTACTGTTAAAAGTGAGGACATTGAAAAACTAAGACCAGTTAGAACTGAAGAAGCTTTACAAGGCAGAGCATCAGGTGTTAATGTTATTCAAAGTGGTTCACCAGGTTCAAAACCCACAGTTTTAATTAGAGGTATTCCTTCTTTCTCTGGTACAGACCCTGTAGTTATTATAGATGGTGTACCACAAACTTTAACAGATTTAAACTCTATTAATCCATTAGATATCGAGTCAATTAATGTATTAAAAGATGCTGCTACTACAGCAATTTTTGGAGTTAAAGGAGGAAATGGTGTTATTTTAGTTACTACTAAATCTGGAAGAAGAAATCTTAAAACAGAAGTTAGTGTTAGTAGTAATTATGGTATTCAAGAAGTATTGAATACTGTTGGTGTTTTAAATGCAACAGAATATGCTGCTATAATAAATGAAGGAAGTACATCTGCTAGCGGTAATGTTATCTTCTCAAATTTATCTACTTTAGGTGTTGGTACTAATTGGCAAAATGAAGTTTTTAAAACTGCTTCTATGCAATCACACAATGTATCTGCAAGAGGTGGAAGCGATAATATGAGTTATTTTTTATCAGGTGGTTTTTTAGGTCAGGGTGGTATTGTTGGTGGTAATGAAAAATCTAATTTTAATAGAGGAACCTTTACGGCTAATTTAACTTTTAACTTAAGTAAAAACGTAAAATTCTTATTTAATAATACTGCAGTTATTCTTGATGCAAAAGGAATTCAAGAAAATTCATTTAATAGTGTTATTGGTAGTGCTTTAAATTTCGATCCTACAGTATCTCTTTTAAATACAGTGCCAAATACTGTTGGAAAAAATGGTTATAGTAATTTATTGTTATCAGAAATTTTTAACCCTTTAACTAAACTAGATAATACATATAATAAAAACAATGGATTTAAAGTTTATGGAAAGTTCGAGTTTCAGTACGATGTAACTAAGAACTTAAAAATAAGTACTCGTTTTGGTTATAC
>JAYVBS010000195.1:0-6505 GCA_043750315.1 Chitinophagaceae bacterium | reverse complement strand
TGGCTTTTAAATAATCTTTTGTTCCTTCAATACTAAGTTTTCTAACACGTAGTAAATAATAAATTATTTTTAAATTTTTAATGTCCTCTGGTCTATATAACCTATCACCTTTTTTATTTTTTCGGGGTTGCAATATTGTAAATTCGTTAGTCCAAAATCGTAACTGAGAAATTGTAATATTAAACCAACCAGCAACTTCACTAATGGGATAATATAATTTTTCTGCTAATTTTTCTGCTGTTGGAACATTAATCAAATCTACATCTGCATATACTTCATGATAAGGTTTACGACCTCGTTTACTTTTTACTTTAGGTGTGTTATCTACAACTTTTGGTTTAGGTTTTCTGCCTCGTTTACTTTTAAAATCGCCTTCTTTTAAAGGATTATTTCTATTAGCTTTTGCAATTGATTTCTTTGCAGACTTAGGTTCTATTGGAAAACCAAATAAATCTAATTGTGCTAAACTCATATTGTAAAAATAGTATTATTTATTGTTGTTATGGTACTGGATCGTAGCCTGTTTTTCCTCCAGGGTGACATTTACTAATTCTTTTAATGACTAATACCAGTCCTTTAACTATTCCATGTTTCTCTAAAGCTTCTTGTGCATATTGTGAGCAAGTGGGTACAAATCTACATTTGGGGCCCAATAATGGTGAAATGCCAAACTGATATACTTTTATCAAAAAAATAAAAGGGAATAATAATATTTTATTTACCCACTTCATGTTGCAATTGTTGTAGTAATGTATCTAGTGTTTTTTGCATTTTTTCATTTAAGTAATTAATATCAACAGGCATGTTTTTATCTATGTATAATAAAAAAAAATCTATATGTTTATGTTGAACAGTTTTGTGTAGTTCAGCCTTATTTAACCTATAGCCTTCCCTCATCAAACGTTTAATTCTATTGCGTTGTACAGCTTTTGCAAAAAATTTTTTACTTACTCCAACTCCACAATGAATTGTTGTAGTAGTAGCATCAGCAATTGAATAAAACACTTTATATGGATGAACTAATAAAGTTTTTCCTTTACTAAAAAGATGATCTAATGCTTTTCTGCTTTTTAGTTTTTCTGTTTTATTAAATGAAAATGATTTTGTCAATTTAAATTTCTTTAAGGCTTACTCTTTTTTTGTTTACAGCAAACTGATATTTTACGCCAACTTTTAAAGGATAGTTTTGGGTTTGATGACCAACAGGAAAATGAAAACAAATTGGTATTTTTAAATCTCTTACTTGATCATATATTAATTCATCAATAGTTTTACCAAATGGAATAATTGTATCTTTCATTTCTGTAAACCCTCCAAAAATTAATCCTTTAACGCCTTTCATTAGACCACTTCTTTTTAATTGAAGTAATAAACGATCTATTTGATACAAATACTCACCAATATCTTCAATAAATAAAATTTTATTTTTTGCTTTAATCGAAGAAACTGTTCCAACTGAATGTGCAATTAAACTTAAATTACCTCCAACTAATTCTGCTTCTACTTTACCTGTTTTATTTAATGAATGAGAAGCACAAAAATATTTTTGCTTGGTTCCTTTAAGGGTTTTTTGCAATGCTTGTATATATTCATTCTTAAACCCATCATCATTAAAAGCTGCAGCCATTGGTGAATGTAAGCTTGCAATTTTTAAGTTAGAACAAATATGACTTTGCAACAATGTAATATCGCTATAGCCAATTATCCATTTTGGATTTTTTTTAAATGAAGTAAAATCAATTTTATCAATAATTCTACTTAATCCATAACCACCTCTTGCACATAAAATTGCATTTATGTTTTTATCATTTAGCATGTTTTGCAAATCTTCTAAACGTTCATCATCAGTTCCAGAAAAATAATTATTTTTTTTGCCAATTGTTTTTCCAACTATAACATTGTACCTCCATTTTTTTAAAGTGGCTATACATGTTTGTACATTATCTAAAGCCATAAAACCAGATGGACAAAGTAAACCTATGGTATCTCCTTTTTTTAAGTACGGTGGAATTTTCATGTTTTTAATTCATTGCTAAAATAAGTACAAAAAAATCAATGGTTAAATACATTAAACAAAAAACCCAATTCAGAATTTCTAAATTGGGTTACGTGTTTAGTCAATTATTTTTTAAAGCCCACTAACCGTTATTCCTAATGATAAAGTATTCATTTCTGGACCAAAACCTGCTTTTAAAACAGGTGTTAAAGTATAGGCTCCGCTAATAGAAAGATTTCCATATCCAATTCTTCCAGTAACTGATAATCTGGTGCCATTAAAAAACTTTTTATTGAATTCTTTTTCAATAAAGCTTGGGCCGTAAATCGAGGCTCCTGTTTTATCTTGTAAATCTTTTCCTTTAGTGTAAGCTTTTATTAAAGTGCCTACTTTAGCACCCAATGCAAATTTCCAAGGTTTAGCAGAATTATTCTGATTTAAATTATACCGAACTTCTACTGGTAATTCAAAAAATATTTCAGTTACTTTAAACTTTTTAAAATTATTTGCATTTGCAACATTTGTAAATGGTAAACGACTTGCATTAGATTTAATATCAACATAAGTTTTATCAAAATATATATTGCTTGTTCCAAGACCAATACCATATGCAACACTAAATTTTGGATTTGTTTTAAAAGGCTTATCGGTCATTAAATAAAAATTAAAATGCCTTCCTCCATCTGTTTTTGCACTATCGCTTTTGTTCATCCAGCTATCGCTGCCAAATTGAATTAATAAGTGATCTGCTGGTTGTGCTCTTTGTATTTTTTTAGGAAAATCTGTTGAAGAGGAATTTTCTTTAACTATTTTTTTTGAAGTTGCTTCTTGAGCAAATGTTAGTTGAACAATTGAAAGGCTTAATATTAGTACAAAAATCTTTTTCATTAAATAAGTAATTAGTTTTAAAACTCTTGAAGCAAAATAAACGAAAAGCAATCAGATTACGAGTTAAAAAAATCCCAAATAAAAAACCTCATAGTTTATAGCTATGAGGTTTTGTTTATAGTTTAATATTAATTATTCTTCATCATCAAAATTCATAGCTTCACGAGTTGTAGTTAATACTTCATACTCTTCTTTACTACCAACAATCATGTTTTCAAATTCTCTTAAACCTGTACCTGCAGGAATTAAGTGACCTGTAATAACATTTTCTTTTAAGCCTAACATACCATCTGTTTTACCATTTATAGCAGCTTGACTTAATACTTTAGTAGTTTCCTGGAAAGAAGCAGCAGAAATCCAACTTGGTACACCTAAAGAAGCTTTTGTAATACCTAATAATACTGGTGTTGCAGTTGCAGGACGAGCATCACGAACTTCAATTGGTTTTTTATCTGCACGTCTTAAAATTGAATTTTCTTCTCTTAATTCTCTAACAGTAACGATTTGACCAGCTCTCATTTTTGTGCTTTCGCCTGAATCTGTAACAACTTTCTTATCGTAAATTCTATCGTTTTCATTAATGAAATCAAATCTATCTTCTAAATCCTCTTCTAAGAATTTGGTATCACCAGCACTCTTAATTTCTACTTTTTTCATCATTTGACGAACGATAACCTCAATGTGCTTATCATTAATTCTTACACCTTGTAAACGATATACTTCTTGAATTTCATTAACGATATATTCTTGTACAGCAAATGGACCTTTAATGTTTAAGATGTCGTAAGGAGCAATTTGACCATCAGATAATGGATTACCTGCTTTACTATAATCTCCATCTTGAACAAGAATTTGACGTGATAATGGTACTAAGTATTTTTTGATAGTTTCATCTTTACTTGTAATAATGATTTCTCTATTACCACGTTTTACATTACCAAAAGTTACCACACCATCAATCTCACAAACAATTGCAGGATTACCAGGATTTCTTGCCTCGAATAACTCAGTTACTCTAGGAAGACCTCCAGTAATATCTCTTAATTTACCAAGTATACGTGGAATTTTAACTAAAACTTGTCCAGCTCTAACTTCATCGCCTTGTTCTACAACTATATGACTACCTACTGGTAAATTGTATTCTCTATGTTCTTTACCATCTACAATAATGGTAGGGATTTTAGTTTTATCTTTTGTTTCGATAACCACTTTTTCTCTATGCCCAGTTTGATCATCAGATTCATCTCTGTAAGTAATACCATCAAGAATTCCATCAAAACTAATTGTACCAACTTGTTCAGCAACAATTACGTTGTTAAATGGATCCCATGTACAAATAATATCGCCTTTACTAATTTTTTGGCCATCTTTTACTAATAAAGTTGATCCGTAAGGGATATTATTGGTGATTAATAAACGATCGTTTTTAACATCCATAATTCTTACTTCACCAGTACGACCAATAACTATATTAACCTTATTTGCATCTTTATTTGTTGTTGCAACTGAACGTACACCATCAAATTGAACTGTACCATCAAAACGAGCTACCAATCCATTTTCAATATTTGCACTACCAGCAACACCACCAACGTGGAAAGTACGTAATGTAAGCTGTGTACCAGGTTCACCAATTGATTGTGCTGCAATAATACCTACTGCATCTCCTCTTTGAGTTAAATAACCAGTTGCTAAGTTTTTACCATAACATTTTACACAAACTCCACGTTTCATTTCACAAGTTAATACTGAACGAATTTCTACAGATTCAATACCAACTTCTTCAATATATTTAGCAACTTCAGCAGAAATTTCTTCCCCAGCATTAATGATTAACTCATCTGTAATCGGATGGTAAACATTATGTAAAGAAGTTCTACCTTCAATTCTATCTGATAATGGTTCAATTACATCTTCATTATCTTTTAATGCTGAAGTATTAATACCACGTAATGTACCACAATCATCTTCAGCAATTACCACATCTTGTGCAACGTCAACCAATCTTCTGGTTAAGTAACCTGCATCTGCTGTTTTAAGTGCAGTATCTGCAAGACCTTTACGAGCACCGTGTGTAGAGATAAAATAATCCAATACATTCAATCCATCTTTAAAGTTTGAAAGAATTGGGTTCTCAATAACCTCACTTCCACTTGACCCACTTTTACGTGGTTTAGCCATCAACCCTCTAATACCCACTAACTGTTTAACCTGTGTTTTACTACCTCTAGCACCAGAATCAAGCATCATGTAAACAGAATTAAAACCTTGTTTATCTGCTGCCATTTCTCTGATTAGTGTATCAGTAATTCTGGTATCTACTCTACCCCAAATATCAATAACTTGGTTATAACGCTCATTATTAGTTATAAGGCCCATATTATAGTTTTCCCAAGCTTCTTCAACTTCATTCTTTGCACTATCTAATAACTCTTGTTTTAAGTCTGGAACAATAAGGTCATTAATACTAAAACTTAATCCACCTTTAAATGCCATTTTAAAACCTAAGGTTTTAATATCATCTAAGAACCTTGCTGTAATTGGAACGTTGGTAATTTTAATAATATCACCAATAATTTCTCTTAAACTTTTTTTAGTTAAAAGTTGGTTTACAAACCCTACTTCAGCAGGTACATATTGGTTAAATAAAACTCTACCAACAGTGGTGTCTATTATTTTACGAACCAATTGACTTTTTTCTCTAACATTAGTTCTTAATTTAATGTTAGCGTGTAAATCAACTTTTTCTTCATTATATGCAATAATTACTTCTTCTAAACTGTAGAAAGCCTTTCCTTCTCCTTTAATAATATCTTTTCCAATAGATTTTTTACCCTTAGTAATGTAAT
This sequence comes from Chitinophagaceae bacterium, assembly GCA_043750315.1. GTDB lineage: Bacteria > Bacteroidota > Bacteroidia > Chitinophagales > Chitinophagaceae > CAIVPM01. The sequence continues at coordinate 772 of JAYVBS010000195.1, read as the reverse complement.
ATAAACCAAGTACCATATCCTGTGAAGGAAGTGTAATTGGAGTACCATTTTGTGGGTTAAGAATATTATGAGAAGATAACATTAATAACTGTGCTTCTAAAACAGCAGCACTACTTAAAGGAACGTGAACAGCCATTTGGTCACCATCAAAGTCAGCATTAAATGCAGCTGTAACTAATGGGTGTAACTGAATCGCTTTTCCTTCTATTAATTTTGGTTGAAAAGATTGAATTGATAATCTGTGAAGTGTAGGAGCACGATTTAATAAAATAGGATGTCCTTTTAAAATATTTTCTAAAATATCCCAAATAACAACTTGCTTTTGATCAACTAGCTTCTTTGCAGATTTTACAGTTTTAACAATGCCTCTTTCAATTAGTTTACGAATAATAAATGGCTTAAATAATTCAGCAGCCATATCTTTTGGCAAACCACATTCATGCATTTTCAATTCAGGACCAACAACAATTACAGAACGACCAGAATAATCTACACGTTTACCTAATAAGTTCTGACGAAAACGACCTTGTTTACCTTTTAATACATCTGATAAAGATTTTAATGGACGACCACCATCTGCTTTTACAGCATTCGATTTACGACTGTTATCGAATAAAGAATCTATTGCTTCTTGCAACAATGCGTCCGGTAGGGCATGATGCGCACGGTGAACCAGCTGCCGTTGCGCGCGGCCACCGGCTTTTCCATCGAGGCCAGCGTCCGCAGCACTTCGCGGACGTCGTCCGCCAGCGTCGGGTCGTTCAGGTTTGAG
>JAYVBS010000194.1:0-6506 GCA_043750315.1 Chitinophagaceae bacterium | reverse complement strand
TTATTTAATCGCCATTTCTCTTAAAACATCATCGCTTTTATCGAGTTTTGGGTCGGCAAATATAACTGTAATCCCTTCACTTTTGTCTAAAATAAAGTCGTAACCTCGAGCTACTGCTAATTTTTGAATAGCATTATAAACTCTATCTTGTATAGGCTTAACTAATCTTTGACGTTCCTTGAACAAATCACCCTCGTATCCAAAGCGTTTTTTTTGTAATTCTCGTAAAGACTTTTCTTTGTTAAATAATTCAGCTTCTCTTTTTTTCTTCAATTCTTCTGTAAGCATGTATTGTTCTGCATCATAATTTTTATACATTTTATCTAAATCGGCTTGCATGCCATCTAATTCAATTTGCCATTCATTAGCAGTTTGTTGAATTTTAGAATCGGCATCCTTATAGTCTTTTATTTTTTCTAAAATGTATTTTGTATCAATTACAGCATAACGTTGTGCTGTAGAAGCAAAACCAAATGCTGCAATGAACACAAGAAATAATAATGTCTTTTTCATATTGTTTTTTTATTTTATTGCCACAAAGGCACTAAGAAATTAAGTTTTAATTTTGACTTCAATATTCGTTATTCCTTGTTCAATATTTATAATTTACTATTCAGCTTCAAAACCTAGCATAAATGTAAATCTACTCATATCTTTTATACTTGATCCTGTTGTATATCTATCTAATCCTATGCCATAATCAAATCCAAGCAATCCGAACATAGGTAAAAAGAAACGCATACCCACACCAACTGATCTTCTTAACTTAAATGGGTTGTATTCTTTCATACTATACCAACCATTTGCTGCTTCTAAAAAACCCACTGCATAGATTGTGCTACTAGGATTTAAACTTAATGGATAACGCAACTCTAAAACGTATTTGTTAAATATTGTAAAATATTCGCTTGCCCCTGTTTGTTCAGGATTTATTTTAGGATCAGAAGTTTGATAAACTGGGTAACCTCTATGAGCGATAATATCATAACCCAACAAAGCGAATTGATTGGTTAACCCCGCATCTCCAACTTGAAAACGTTCAAATGGCGAAATATTTAATTGATTATTATATCGGCCTAAAAATCCAAATTTTGCAGCTGCTTTTAAAACCAATTGTTTGTTATCTTCCCCAACAGCTTTAGTCAATGGAATGTACCATTCTGCAGTAAAACGAGTTTTATAATATTCTACCCATTTGTAAGGATTATCTTGTTTAACAATGGACTTATCAAATAAAGAATAAGGTGGAGTAGCTTGCAAGCTTAATAAAAAACTAGAACCACTTCTTGGAAACATGGGTTGATCTATAGAAGATCTTTGTATTGCAGCCTTGATACTTAAGTTATGAGAAAATCCATTATTAAAACCAGGTAAATTCACTCTATCTATAAAATAATTTTTAAGTTTATAACGAGCAAAATTAATACCTACAGAAAGTGAAAAATAATCATCTGGCCATTTTAATTGTTTACCTAAACTAATACCGCCTCCAGTAGTTTGAATATACGAACTGTTTGCAGCTGAGCTGGTATAAGATCTTGTAATTGGATCGAAAGCATTTGAAAATTTAGTATCATAAAAAGAGACAGAGAACTGATTCCTTTTTTTACCACCTAACCAAGGTTCTGTAAAAGAAAAATTATAACTACGAAATGCTCTACCATTACTTTGAATTCTAAAACTTAACTTTTGGCCATCACCCATTGGTAATGGATCCCAAGCATCCTTATGAAATAATCTTTTAATTGAAAAGTTATTGAAACTAATACCTAAAGTTCCTGTTAAACCAATATTGCCACCCCAGCCTGCACTTAATTCTAACTGATCACTACTTTTTTCTTCAACTTGCCAATTAATATTTACAGTACCATCATCTGGATTAGGAACAATGTTTGGTGTAATTTTTTCGGGATTAAAAAAGTTTAATTGAGACAACTCTCTTATAGAACGCATGATATCGCTACGAACAAATTTTTCACCAGGTAATGTTCTAAGTTCTCTTCTAATAACATGTTCTTTGGTTTTATCGTTACCAGTAATTTTTACTTCTTTCCAAGATGCTTGTGGCCCTTCGAACAATCTAATTTCATGATCAATAGTATCGTTGTAAACAGCGGTTTCAACAGCTTCACTTCTAAAAAATAAATAGCCATCGTCCATAAATAATCCACTTACATCACCACCTTCAGGTGGTCCACCACCTTTTCCTAATTTTTTATTTAAAGTTTCTAAACTATAATCATCGCCTTTTTTAATACCTAAAATAACAGTTAAAATAGAGTCGTTATATTTAATATTTCCTTTCCAAGTAATATTTCCAAAATAATATTTTTTGCCTTCATTGATTTTGATATCAATGTTTTTATCTCCTGCTTCATTATAATAAGTAGTATCTTTTTCAATCACAGCATCTCTGTGTCCAATACTGTTATAAAATTCAATAATTTTTTCTTTGTCGTCTGCATATTTCTTGGCATCAAACTTTGCACCACTAAATAATTTTATTCTAACAAAAGGATCTAGTACTTTTTTAGTTAAACTATAAGTTAAGAACCCTTTATCTTTTAAATAATCATTAAAAGTATAAGTTGAAGATTTTATAAAACCACCCTTGTTTTTTGGAGGATAAAGAGTAAGTCGTGCTTTCTCTTTTGTATCCTTCATTTTCTTTTTAAGCTTTATGGCATCTACAAATTCATTTCCTTCAAATGCTATATTATCAATCTTAACTTTTTTGCCTTTGTCTACTATAAAATTTAAAGCAATTGCATTAGCAATGGCACTGTCTTTTATTTCCTGAATTAAAACTTTGCAACGTTCAAATCCTTTTTCGGAGTAGAATTTTTTAATAATTTCAATGGCATTTTGTTTACTACTTTCTGTAACAATTCTACCTTTAATTAAACCAACTTTACCCATTAACTCATCACCTTGCCCTTTTGATATTCCAAGAAAATTGAAAGAAGATAATCTAGCACGTTCAGTAACGGCTATTTCAATATCAATTTTGTTGCCTTCTAAATTGGTAATGAAAATTTCAACATTGCTAAAATAGTTTTGAGCCCAAAGTTTAGTAATTGCCTTGCTAAAATTATCTCCACCTGGTATTGCAACTTCATCACCAACAGACAAATTTGCAATTGATGTAAGCAAGGTCTCATCAAAGTATTGATTCCCAGAAACCGAAATTTTATTGATTTTGTATTTTTTAGCTTGCTTTTGATTAAATATGTTTAATAAATCCACATTTAAAGAAGTAACCTCTTTAATAGTATCTTGAGAAAAACCAATTGAACTAATACCAAAAGAAAAGATAACTAGTAAAAAATAATTGTAAAACTTATACATTCAGCTTTGTTTTTTATTGCCTTATATAAGACAAAATGATAACTACTTTAAAAAAGTGTAGCAAAATAAAGGGAATATTAAAAAGACAAATGAAAAGTAGGTTTAATATTGAGTTAAAAAGAGTTATTTTACCATTTTTGAAGAAATATTGGATATTTTATGTTTTCAGAACTACAAATTCAACAGATACATCAAGATACTAAAACTTGGTTACAAAAATTAGATTCTATGAATTTGGAGGTTGTTGACCTTTCAAATATAGAAGCTTTAAAAGCCATTATTCTATTTCATGAATACCATTATTATGTATTAAGTGAACCAAAGATTAGTGATTTTGATTTTGATAAACTGTATAAACTACTCGAAAAAATAGAACTGGAAAAGCCACTTTTAAAAACTGCTGACTCACCTACACAAAGAATTGCAAATGGATTAAATGATGGTTTTGAAAACGTGCAGCATTTAGTACCTATGCTTAGTTTAGCTAATAGTTATAATGCTGAGGATTTAATAGACTTTGATAGAAAAGCTAAAGAAGCAAGTGGTTTATTAGAAATTGAATATTGTGTTGAACTAAAATTTGATGGTGCAAGTATTAGCTTAATTTATGAACATGATACTCTTGTAAGAGCAGCAACAAGAGGTGATGGTGTTGCAGGTGATGATATTACAACTAATATTAAACAAATTAGATCTATACCTTTAAAAGCAAATTTTAGTAAATATGGTATAGAGCAAATTGAAATTCGTGGTGAAGTAATTATGACTAAAGAATCTTTTAGTAGATACAATGAGTGGCTTACCCAGCAAGACTTACCTAACGTTTCCAATCCAAGAAATACGGCAAGTGGAAGTTTAAGAATTAAAGATCCTAAAGAAGTAGCAAGAAGAAATTTAGATGCTTTTTTGTATCATGTAAGCTATGTTCAAAAGTCAAAAGTTGAAAGTCAAAACCAAAAAGTTAATACTAATCAATCAATCAACCAATCAACTAATCAACAACTAAACTCCCATTCCGACTATTTAAAAATGCTTTGGGATTGCGGTTTTCGTTCTCCTGAAAAAGAAAAAAAAGTAGTTAATGGAATTGAAAAAATAATTGAAATTGTAAAAGAGTTTGAGAGTAAAAGAGATGAATTGCCATATGAAATTGATGGTATGGTGATTAAAGTAAATAACTTGCATTTGCAAGATAAATTAGGAATGACTTCTCATCACCCTCGTTGGGCAATTGCTTATAAATTTAAAGCTAGACAAGCCACTACAAAGCTTATTGCTGTTGAATTTCAGGTTGGAAGAACTGGTGCTGTTACACCTGTTGCAAAATTAACTCCAGTTTATTTAGGTGGAGTTACTGTAAGTAGTATATCTATTCACAACGAAGATTATATTAAAGAAAAAGATTTAAAAATTGGAGATGCTGTTATAATTGAAAGAGCAGGAGATGTTATCCCTCAAATTGTACAATCAATATCAGCAGAAAGAAATGGAACTGAAAAGGTAGTTGAATTTCCAAAAAAATGTCCAGTTTGTAAAAGTGAATTATTTAAAGAAGATGGAGAAGCTGTTTGGAGATGTATTAATATAGAATGTGAAGCACAGGTGGTTGAAAAAATTGTACATTTTGTAAGTAAAGATGCTATGGACATTAAGAGTTTTGGAGATGCTAATGTTCGTAAGTTTTATGAACAAAAATTAGTAAAAGATATTCCAAATATTTATACTCTAGATTACGACACCATTGGAATTTTAGAAGGCTTTGGAAAAAAATCTGTCGATAAATTAAAAGAAGCTATTGAAGCCAGTAAACAACAACCTTTGCACAGATTAATTTATGGTTTAGGAATAAGATTTGTTGGAGAAACTACAGCTAAAACATTAGCAAATGCAGTAGATCATATTCTTGAGTTTAAAAATAAAACCGAAGAAGATTTGCTTTTACTTGATGATGTTGGAGTTAAAGTTGCAAAAAGTATTCATCATTTTTTTAGCAATTCACAGAATATAGAAATGTTGTTGCAATTAGAAACTTTAGGACTGCAATTAAAAAATGATAAAAAACAGTTTGTAGCTTCTGGAGAATTGGCAGGACAAACATTTTTATTTACAGGAACACTAACTCAGCTAAAACGTAGTGAAGCAGAGGCTTTGGCTGAAGCTAAAGGTGGAATTATTGTTAGTGGTGTAAGCTCTAAATTAAATTATTTAGTTGTTGGTGAAGATGCTGGTAGCAAACTAGAAAAGGCTAAAAAAATAAATTCAATAAAAATAATTTCTGAAGCAGAGTTTGTACAGCTTATAAAAGATTAATGTCCTGTTACCTTAAAACTTAATGAAGCTATAGCAAGAGCTATAGCAAAAACGATTAAAATAATTCCAGAAATTTTATTGATGATATGTAAATTATGTGGAGTAAGTTTTGGTCTTATTTTACCTGCTAATAAAACCTTAGCAATATCTGTAATTAAAACAAAACCTAAGCATACTGCATATATTGTTATTGAGTAACGAATAGGGTGTAATTGTCCCATCATTTGAGAGTGAATATTAGCAGTTGCTGCTAACCAAAAAATAAATACACCAGGATTTAAAAGATTCATAAAAAGGCCTGATAAAAAAATTCCTAATTGTTGTTTTTTGCTAAATACTTTTTCTTGTAATCCACCATTACTATCCATCACAACCTTTTTAAAGAATAAAGTATAAATACCAATGATTAGCAAAAAAGCACCCCCAACTAATCCAATAATTAACTGATGTTTTATGGCTTGATTAAATAAACTGGATAAAAGATTGCAAACTATTATTATTAAAATATCAGCGATAGAAACACCTGCAACAAATAAAAAACCTCCCTTGTAACCATTATTTAAACTTTGTTTGATAATAGCAAAAATGATGGGTCCAATTGAGATGGCTAATAAAATGCCTAAGGTTAATCCTGTAATTATGGCTTCTAACATTCAATAGTTTGTAATTACAATATTAGCAAAGCTTTTTTAGAGAATTGATTTTGGGTAATCGAAAAACCAAAATTCTTTTTTAGCTGCTGAAAAACTTGCCCAATTTTCAATATCAAATTTAACAGCAAATACAGCACAAGTAGGCATATTATCAATTCTGGTTTTGGTTAAGGAATTAACAAAATCTGTAATGCC
>JAYVBS010000193.1:0-2794 GCA_043750315.1 Chitinophagaceae bacterium | reverse complement strand
TTGGAGATTTTAGTAATGAATTTTTTGCTCAACAAATAAAAAATGATTTTTTTGAAAATAGAGAATTACCAAATATTATTTTTACTGGGAAGTTACCTTATTCAACAAATAATTTATTACCATTTGATTTGTTTTTTTTAAGCTCAGTTGAGGATCCATACCCTTTAGTTGTTTTAGAAGCAGCATTTCAATATGTGCCAACTTTGTGCTTTGAAGATTCAGGAGGAATTACAGAATTTATAGCAAAAGATTTTGGTTTTAATATTGCAAATAAAAGTGAGTCAGAAACAGCTAAAACAATTATTGAAATTTCTCAGAATGCACAACATTTAAAAGATTTGTCTTTAAAAGTTAGAAATAGAATGTTGTTTTTACATTCTAACAAAGAACAAACAATTGAGCATTTTAATATTGCTATTAAGAATTTATAAAAAGTAATTATGATCATTAAATCTATTAATACATTAATTAAACCTTTTGGTTATTATATTAGTAAAAAAGTTAATCCAATTCCAGTCGATTTGCAATCTGAAAAAGAGTTTTTGACTTTTTATGAACAATGTAAACCATATACTCAAACTACTATCGAAAGGTTGTATTCATTGTATCAATCATGTTTATACATTATCGATAATAATATTGAAGGCGATTTAGTAGAATGTGGTGTATGGCGTGGTGGAAGTTCTATAATGATTGCTTTAATTTTTATATCAAGAGGAATTACTGATAGAAAAATTTATATGTATGATACTTATGAAGGTATGAGTGAACCTTCAAAAGAAGACATTGCAATTACTGGAGAATATGCTGCAAATATTTTGCAAAGAGAAGATAAACAAAATGAAGATTCAATTTGGTGTTATGCTTCGTTTGAAGAAGTGATGGAAAATATGAAAATGACAAAGTATCCTATGCAAAATATAAAAATGATAAAAGGAAAAGTTGAAGATACTTTACCTGTAAATCATCCAAGTCAAATTGCACTTTTAAGATTAGATACGGATTGGTATGAATCTACAAAGATTGAATTAGAAATTTTATTTCCATTGTTAAGCAATCAAGGGCCACTAATCATAGACGATTTTGGACATTGGGAAGGAGCAAAAAAAGCTGTGATGGAATATTTTTCAAAGCAAGAATTTAAACCCATGTTGCAAAGAATTGATTTTACAGGTAGAGTATTGATAAAGTTATAACTGAAATGTTTATTTCAATTTGTATACCAGCATATAAAAACTTACTTTTTTTAGAAAGGTTGTTAAACTCTATTGCTATACAAAAATTTAAAGATTTTGAAGTAGTGATTACTGATGATTCCCCTGATGATGAATTGCAACAATTTATTTCAAATTATACATCAAATTTTACAATTAGCTATCATAAAAATGTTGAGGCTTTAGGAACACCAGAAAATTGGAATGCTGCTATCAAACACGCAAAAGGGATGTGGATTAAGTTAATGCACGATGATGATTGGTTCTCAGATGAAAATAGTTTAGCAGTTTTTGCAAAACAAGCACAAGATAATACTGCAAGTTTTATATTTTCTGCATACGAGAATATTTATTTAGATGAAAAAAAATCTGAAATTGTTTTTGCTAAGCCATTTTCTTTTGGGTTTTGGCATTTGAAAAAAAATATTGCATCATTATTATCAAAAAATATTATTGGTCCGCCAAGTGTGATAATGCACTTAAATAATGGCAAAGTATTTTACGATAAACAATTGAAATGGCTTGTAGATATTGACTTTTACTATCATTCTATATCCTCACAACAAATAGTATTTATTCAACAACCTTTAATTAAAGTTGGTTTAAGCAACGAGCAAGTTACTCGTTCTTGTTTTAGAATTGCTGAAGTTGAAATCCCTGAATATTTTTATTTTATGAACAAAATTGGCTATAAAAATTTAAATAATATTTTGGTGTATGATGCTACTTGGAGATTGTTTAGAAATTTAGGAATTAAAAAACTTCAAGATATTATTGATGCAGGTTATTTTGAAAAAATTGAGTTAAGCATATTAGCGTTAATTAAATTTCAAAATAAAATACCATCTTCATTATTAAAAATTGGTGTAGTTTCAAAAGTTTTAATGCTTTTGCATTATATATTTTTTAGAAAAAGCTAAACTCTATTGCCACAAGTATCAATCATTATATTAAATTATAATACTTTCCAATTAACAACTAATTGTATAGAAAGTATTATTAAGCATACTATTGAAGTTGGTTACGAAATTATTTTAGTTGATAATGCATCTACAGAATGTGATGCAAATATTTTTATAGAAAAATTTCCAAATATTCAACTCATTAAAAACACATCGAATAGTGGTTTTGCAAAAGGAAATAACTTAGGTATTGAGGCTGCAAGTGGCGAATTTATTTTATTGTTAAATAGTGATACTTATATTTCTGAAGATGCAATTAGTAAAACATATCAGTATGCTAAAACACGAAATAAATTAGGTGTTTATGGTTGTAGAATGATTTATCCTGATGGAAAATTGCAACATACAGCAAGAAAATTTAGGAGCATTGCTTGGGAAATTTTAGATACTTTTCGTTTCATTCCTTTTATGTTTTCATATAAAAAAAGATCGCAATTAATGTTGGGAAAATATTTTAATGCTGATTATTCAACTGTTTGTGATTGGCTAAATGGTGCATTTTTTATGTTTCCAAAAACCATTTTAGACAAACTCCCCAATCAAAAACTTGATGAAAGATTTTTTATGTATGGTGAAGATCATTTATGGTGTTGGCAGTTTAAAAAACTTGGCTCTCAC
>JAYVBS010000192.1:0-2801 GCA_043750315.1 Chitinophagaceae bacterium | reverse complement strand
TAGTACCAACTAAAGCAACTTTTGGATTCATCTCATATCTATTTCCATCTTTACTTATCACAACTAATTTTAAATACAACCCAGCATCAGCTTTTGGTTCAGCCTTTTTTATTTCATCTAAATTCTTCACTACATCTGTTAAAACTATTCTACCATTGCCATAAAAAATAGTATCTCCTAAAGCAATTTCTTGATTTACAAATTTTGCAGAATCGTCAATAGAATTTTCAATAAAAGATGAGATGTAAATAAAAATATCTTTATCCCAATAATGTTTTTTATCTGGATTAAAACTATATCCATCCTGACCCTTATTTGCTTTTAAAGCATTGGGGTGCAGATAGAAAATTTCTTTAGTTTTTTTATCTTCAAATTTTAGGTCAAATATTTTTTGTTTTGATGAAGCATCTAAATAATTTTTTTCGTATGTAACATGATAATTACTACGAGCCATATCTGTTCTTACCCCTTTAAATAATGTAATATTTTCTGCAGGATCTTCTTGTTTATTTTTCTTAAAAACAGCTATACCAGTTGTATTCCAACTAAGTACTGCTTTTTTAGATGATGAAACTAATACGCCAACTAAAACTAGTCCAAAACCAACATGTGCAATAGAAGCTCCAGCTGTTTTCAGCTTCCCTTTTAAACCAATATAGATATAAGCAGCATTTGCTATTACTGTATAAACAGAAGAGAAAATAGCAATATGAATAGCCGTTAAAAAGCCTATACCAAATTTGTAATAATTAATGTTGCCAAAATAACTGATACAAAAACTAATAGCTACAGCAATCAGTAATGGCAATGCAATTTTTTTATAAAATGTTTTAGTATCAGAATCTTTATATTTCAGATACTGTGCAAACGAAGTAAGTAAACCTATAATAATTGCTACAAAAATTTGTATTTGGTTATGTGCAAATTCAGGTTCTTCTGGTGGTGCAATATTAGTACCAAAAATTTTATTGTAAACAGGAGTAGAAGTTTTTGCAATAATAACTGCAGCCGATAAAAACAACACTAAAGAGCCAATAAACATCCAAAACTCTCTACTATAAGTGGCTTCTTCTTTTTGAATAGTTGGAATACTTTTATATCTTTTAAAATATAAAAACATTAATGGTACAAAAAATACTAATACAAACAATGCCAATTGAAGTGTCATATCGGCACCAGTAAAAGCATGAACAGAAGTATCGCCTAAAACGCCACTTCTTGTTAAAAAAGTTGAATAAAGTATTAATGTAAAACTAATAATGTAAAAGAAGTAAGTGGAGCGTAATGAGTAGCCTGTGTTTTTATAAATAACGTTGGTATGTAATCCAGCAACTAAAGTAATCCAAGGCACCAATGATGCATTCTCTACAGGATCCCAAGCCCAATATCCGCCAAAAGATAAACTTTCATAAGCCCATGCTGCACCCATCATAATACCTAAACCCAAAACTGCAGCACTGAAGCTTGTCCATGGAAGAGCAGCTTTAGCCCAATCATGTTGTTTATTAATTAAGCCAGTATATGCAAAGGCAAAAGGAATAATAGTAGAAGCAAAACCTAAGAATAATACTGGTGGATGTATCACCATCCAATAATTCTGTAACAATACATTTAAATCGTTACCCTCATAAATTTTTGGAAAATTTAAATAATCAATTTTTTGAAAAAGAACAGGTGCATCTAACTCATTTCGCAATAAAGCAAAGGGATTGCTACCAATTTTTTGTTCTAAAATATATACACCAATTATCATGGTTGCAATACAGAACTGAGCAAAACTTACAACAGTTAAAACAGGAGCTTCATACTTTTTATTCTTCCAAATAAAAATCCATCCTAACACACTATTCCAAATTGCCCAAAGTAAAAAACTTCCACTTTGATCTTCCCAAATACAACTTAACAAATATTGTTTTTCTAAAGATCTTGATGAGTGATTCCAAGCAAAAAAGTATTCGTGATAATGATTGGCGATTAGAAAAAGTAATAACCCAAAAATGATAAATACAGCAACTGTTTGAATTAAGAAACTTGTTCTTGCAATTTTTAACCAACTATTTGCTAAAGCAATTTCTTTTTGCTTGTTAGCATAAAAAAAAGAAATGGTTGCCACTAATGAAGCAACCAAAGTAAGTAGAGTTAAAAAATGGCCAATTGAACCATAAATTAAATGTTCGCCTATATATTCCATAAATCAATTAATGTAAAAAATCTAGCTTTCGTTCACCATTTTTTTAGATGCTGCATCTAAATCATCTTTATATTTTGAAGGACATTTCAATAAAATGCTTTTACATTCAAATTGATTACCTTGAATTTTACCGTTTAAAACAAGCCTTTCACTTTTTTCCATATCAGTTGGCTTAGCATCATGATAAATTACTTTCACAACATTACCTAAAGTATCTACAGCATTAAATACTAAATAATTAGGGTTTTTTACTGCGTCGTATTCAATAGAATTAGGTTGTAATTTCACAACTAATTTTACCGATTTTCCTTCTTTTTGTTTGGCAGATGCTATAGTTTCATAAGTAGTTAAATTACCCATATAACTCACCAAAACTGCAATAGCAATTGCAATAGCAATTAAAATGATAATTTCCGTTTTCTTCATCTCTAAAATATTGGTGCAAATGTAAAGTATTTGATAGTAGCAAGAAGTTAAACTGACAAGAATCACCCCAAAAACTTATTGATTCATTTACTATTTTGGAACTTATTTTTACTTTATGAAAATTGAATTGGTTTCTGTTGGTAAGCCGCATGATAAATTGCTGATTACAGCTATTGAAGATTTC
>JAYVBS010000191.1:0-6572 GCA_043750315.1 Chitinophagaceae bacterium | reverse complement strand
CAAAAAGGTTTCGAAACTTCAATGGTTACAGGTGTTTTAGCTGGTTACCCAGTAAATAATATGAAAGTTAGAGTTTTTGATGGTAGCTACCACGATGTTGATTCTGATGCAATGAGTTTTGAACTTTGTGCTAAATCTGCATTTAGAGAAGCTGGCAGAAAAGCTAAACCAACTTTACTTGAACCTATTATGAAAGTAGAAGTTTTAACTCCAGACCAATACATGGGTGATGTTACAGGAGATTTAAATAGAAGACGTGGTATGTTAGAAGGTATGGATACAAGAGCTAACTTACAAGTTATAAAAGCTAAAGTTCCATTGAGTGAAATGTTTGGTTATGTAACTCAGTTACGTTCATTGTCTTCAGGACGAGCAACATCAACAATGGAGTTTTCTCATTACAATAATGCTCCAAACAATATTGCTGAAGAAGTAATTGCAAAGAGCAAAGGAAAAGTGAAGATTGAAGATTAATTTTTTTTTAAATAATAATGAAACCCTGTTAAATTTTAGCAGGGTTTTTTTATACTAGAATTCAAAGTCACTGCAGGAACGAAGCAGTCTGCCTTAAAATAAAATAAGATTGCTTTGTTGGGCAAGAACTCAATCTCGCAAAGACAGAGAAGCTATTTCACTAATACAAATTTTTTGTTATTGAGCTTTGGTAATAAAAATTACCTCAACGTCCCTTTGCTTGTTTAAAAGCCTTGCAAGGAGACGTTGCGGGGAAGGATACACGTGCTAACTTACAAGTTATAAAAGCTAAAGTTCCATTGAGTGAAATGTTTGGTTATGTAACACAACTTCGTTCATTATCTTCACGACGAGCAACATCAACCATGGAGTTTTCACATTACAATAACGCCCAAATAATATTGCTGAAGAAGTAATTGCAAAAAGCAAAGGTAAAGTAAAGATTGAAGATTAATTTTTCAAAATAAATCAAAACCCAGCTAAATTTTTAGCTGGGTTTTTTAATACAATAATTCAAAGTCACTGCGAGGAACGAAGCAGTCTAATTGAATAGAGATTGCTTCGTTTGGCAAGAACCAAATCTCGCAAAGACCTGACAAGAATTAAGTTTATTGTTGTTGGTGAAAAAGTTTATTGTTGTTTGTGAAAAAAAACATCATCAACTACAAGGTGCAAGAATATTTATTTAGTGCCAACTTAATAATTCATTCTCCTTATTCAAATGAGTAATATTAAAACTATAATTATATTTTGCTTTAATACTGTTAATTAATTCAACAATTTCAAACTTTTGTTCATCAGAAACATTATTCCCCAAAATAATTTTTTCAATTTCAAAAGTAGGATAGTGCTCGAAATATTCTTTGATAGAACTTTTAGTTTTTTCTGAGTCGTTTAATATTTCAAACGCTTCTTTTTCCAAAACTGATTTTCTTTCGGCAAGAAAGGTTCTAAAAAAATATCGAACCTCATTATCTGAAGTAATATCTTTATAAATGGCTTCATGACAAAGTCCATCATATTTTACTTTATCTTCTCTACAAAATATTCTTACTTCATTTTCTTCCCGATATTTTTCAAATTTATGATAAGCTAAAAGTTCGAGAATTACCTCAGAGAAGTCATCATATTTAAATTTATTATTATCAGCATAGAATTTTTGTGCTAATTCTTTTAATTTCTTTATTGGCTTTAACTCTTTATCTCCATATTGCATTTTTCCAAATAAAAAATTACAACTTTTATTATAGTTTAATTTAAATTGTATGATTACTCCTCTTCCTTTATTGCCATATTTCTCCCACATAAATGAATTTTTCATTGTTTCATCAGGAACTATGCATGCAGAAAGTGCAAAACAACATTCTTTTTTATCATCAATTTTTTGTGAACTACTTTTTAGAATTTCATTATCATCAAATAGCATTGAAGCATAATGCAATTCAGCTTTATCTTCAAAATGTCTAAATTCAGAAAATCGAAAATAACCGTTAATTAAAATAGATGATAATGATTGCAATGATGTATAATGAATAAATGATTGTTGCAAACTAATTTCATAAGGTGTGCTATTAAACAATCCATCATAGCCAAAGCAACCTCCTTTTAAACCAGCTGAATATTTATTTAGAAATTTTGAATTTCGAAATACTTTTTTAAATACTTCCAATTCGAATTTTTCCATTAAAGGCCAAGCCGTATCTAAATCTAAAAATTCATCTTCCATTTTACTTTTTAATTTTCTTTACTTTCTCTTTTGTAAACAAATCAGCCGTATATTTTTCGTATAGTTCAAATAAAAATACCATTCTATTGGCCTCACTTGTAAATATTTGAAATCTATTTATCTATTCTTTTGTTTTTGGTTGCCAATAATTTTTTAGCCGATAAATCACTCACCACTTTTTTACCTGTTTTAGCTTCAATTTCTTTACGAGTGTTACCTGCAATAGTGCCACCCTGATTGGCAATTTTTTTGTTTTCTACAAAAGTTTTTGGCTTTTTTTCTTTGCATATTTCAGCAGTGGTAGCCTCGGCAAGCATATTAAGTACCAATTCTAAATTGGTCATATTATCTCTTAAGTTTTCCTTTTTCAGGTCTTTGTGCTTTTTATAATCTTTTACAGACAAACCACTCCACGCTTTCGTTATTTCATCAGTAAGTATGGCATATTCTTGTCCTTTTTTTACGCCACGTTCTTCCCATTCATCAGTCAATTCTTTGCGAACTTCTATGCTTTTTAAGCGTTGGTTAATCCATTCTTTGCTGTAACCCTTTTTGAGGTAGGTTTCCATCAATCGGTCAATACCTATTTCAGGGTCTTCTATTTCATCTATTCGCTCACGGGCTACTTTGGCTATCCACAATTTAAAAGGCTCAGCTTTGGGCGATGGGATAGATTGTACCAAACGGAAAATAGTTTCAATATCGGCTACGTCAGTTAGGTATTTTTTGCCATCAGTAGCAATCAATTTCAGTTTGTCACATTTTGTGACAATCTCACTTCCTTCATTTTTTAGACGATGTTTTAATGTTGTCCAATAGCTTTGTGCTTTCTTGTAATCTTTTTGTTCTGTAAGTACTGCAACAATATCTATTACAGAAAAATACCATTTTTCGGTTTCATCATTCCATAATGAGCGAACTTTATTTTCTTCAAATAGTTTGATAGAGGTGTCTTTTTTCATAGCTCTATTTTATTTTTTTTACTTTTCTTTACTTTCTCCTTTGTAAATAAATCTGCTGTGTATTTCTCGTAGAGTTCAAATAAAAATTCTATACGCTTTGCTTCGCTTGTGAATGGTTGCGGTCTGTAAGCTAAGTCAACTGCTTTGTCTAATTCGTTGTGTGCTTTTGTTAATGCCAATGGCATTGTTAAAGTGTTGTATAAATCGGCAAGTGAACTATTAGGAAATGCAGCCCTTGTATCTAATACTTTTTGTGCTGCTGCTTCAATTGCTTTTACTTGTTTGTCTGTTGGATTTTGAGGTAATGGGAAGTTGTTATAAGTTAATTGAGTTGAATAACTATAATCACTTTTTAATCTGCCACTAGTAACTCTCATCCAACTCATATGCATTGAAGATAAAAGTACCCCAAAAAAATATTTATTTTCACTTGAAATTGTGTAAACTTTATCTCCAGCTATAACTTCTTTATTTAAAATTGTAATTGGAATATATTTTCTATTTTCAGACGAAACTCTTGGTATAGCAATATAATTTGTTTTAGGTTGTCGCATTTCTCCGAATCTTGTAGGATATTGTGCTAATTTTTGTGTTGCACTTCTTGTACTACTACTCCTTAAATCAAATACAGCTTTAACTCTTTTTGATACTTCTTTAAGTTTTTTTAATTCTGTTGGCTCTATTTGTTCAAGCCATAGACAAAATCTAGGAATAGAATTTATTAATTCTTCTCCCATCACAAATGGTCTTATATATTTTTCGGCATTAGGTTCTTTGTTTATGAGTTCTTGCTTTTCAATCTCATTCATTAATAAAAAACCGCCTTCATTTGGCATACTACCATATGTCATAATTGGGGAATCTGAAATTGGTGTTATCCTCTTTAAAAGCGTTATATCTTTTCCTTCAACTAAATATGGATTGATATTTTTTACTTTTATTTCGTGTGGTTCACTTTTAATATGCTCGTATTCAAAAATAACTTTGTTGTCTGTATCATAGTTTGCAAAACCAATAATTACACAATGAACAGCAGCATTGCCTTTGGCTTCGTTTCTCCAACTAAATGTTCGATGAGCAAAATGAATTTTTATCTTATAATGATTAAATAAAATATTCCACAGAACACCAACTTGCTCTCCTTGACTAATTGAATTGGTACTAACAAAGGCAACTTTGGTATTTGTGTTTTGAATTAGTTGAGCAGCTTTAATATACCAACAAGCTACATAATCTAAAACACCAGTTCCATTTATTCCAGCAAACACTTTTTCTAAATCATTTTTTTGTTCAATGTTTTGCAAACTTTTACCAATGAAAGGTGGATTGCCAATGATGTAATCGAAAGTATTTTTTAAAACTATTTTTTCATTAGTATTTTTTCTTTCGTCAATGATAGTAAGGCTTTTGGTCTTTATGTTTAAAGTTTGATACTCAACTTCTGGCTCATTTAAAATTAGAGTTGTATCTTCTGCATTTATATTAATTTTTTCTTTTTTTAATAAAGAATTCCACTCAATTTGCAAAGCATTAGCGTGAACAATGTTAGCAGCTTTTTTAAGCGGAAGTCTAACAAAATATTGCCCAAACTCGTTGCTTATTTGCATATTCATTTGGTGGTCTATTAGCCACATTGCAACCTCTGCAATTCGTGCAGGAAATTCTTCGTATTCAATACCATAAAATTGGTCAACATCCAACCAAATAATTTCTCTAACATCTAAAAAACCTTGCCCAGATTTATTTGATGCTTTTAAAATTTCAATTTCTAATAAACGTAATTCTCTATAAGTAATCACTAAGAAGTTGCCACAACCACAAGCAGGGTCAAGGAATTTAAGTTTGCTTATTTTTTTGTGGAATTCTGGTAGTTTGTTTTTATTGCCTTTAATGATTTCAAACTCTTTCCAAAGTTCATCTAAGAAAAGTGGTTTAATCAGTTTTAGTATATTGGTTTCGCTGGTATAATGTGCTCCTAAGTTTCTTCTTTCTTTAGGGTTCATTACACTTTGAAACATTGAGCCAAAAATGGCTGGAGATATTTTGCTCCAATCAATATAACAACAGTTTAACAGAGCTTGTCTCATTTTGCTATCGAAACTTGCAGTAGGCAAATTTTCTTCAAACAGTTTTCCATTTACATAAGGAAAGTCGGCAAGTTGCTCGTCAAGATTTTTAAAACGATTTTCTTTAGGTGTATTCAGGACTTGAAACAGTTCTTGCAGTTTTGCTGCAAGGTCACTTCCATCTTCTGCTGTTCGTTGTTCTAAATATTCTTGAAATTGTTGCTTATTAAAAATGGTGGTGTCTTCGGCAAACAAGCAAAATAAAATACGAACCAAGTAAACTTCTAACGAATGCCCTGTATATCCAATATCTTCAAGACTGTCGTGCAACTTACCCATTAATTCGGCAGCTTTAATATTGGCAGGGTCTTGCTCTTTATAAGTTTGTTTAGGATAGCCTAAAATGAAGTTGAAGTGACTAACATTTTTAACGAGTTCGTTTAGTTTAAACTCAACAAAACCCACCCCTAACCCCTCCAAAGGAGGGGAATCAAGGTCGTATAATCTAAACGTTTCAAAGTTGCAAACAAGAATAGACTTTGGTAGTTCGTGTTGCTTTAATCCGTGTGTATATTCTTTGGCTTGGGTAAATGCTTTGTCGAGGTTTTTACCTCTGCTTTTCATTTCAATTAAAATAGTTCCTTTCCAAAGCAAATCAATATAGCCGTCTTTTTCATCTAACTTTTTTATACGATGCTCAAAGGTTGAAACTCTTTTACTGCTAATGCCAAACACATTAAAAAACTCAACTAAGAAAGGCTTTGCATCGGCTTCTTCATTGCTTGTGTTTTCCCATTCTTTAGAAAACTGTAAAGCCCTATCTTTTATTTCGTTCCAACTTAATGCCATGAGTATTTTATCTATTTGCTAATGTACTCGATAAATAAATTCATATCGATTAAAATCAAAAGTAGTTTTTAACAACCTCAATATTTTATGATTTTTGCAAAAGTTAATAGTACTAAAGAAAAATTATTAACTCCACTTACAAACTTTAGATTTGCAATTGATTTATGGCTAAAGATTACAGATTAGATATTTCAAACAAAAGAATTTTATCTTTTGTGCTACCTATTTCATTAGCCATAATAGTTCCTCAACTCAACTTTATTACCAACAATATTTTTTTAGGAAGACTGGGTGAGCAAACCCTTTCTGTTGCAGGTATTACAGGAGTTTACTATTTAATTTTTGCAGTTATAGGTATTGGTTTAAGTAATGGTTTGCAAATGCTTTTTGCAAGAAGAGCAGGAGAAAATAAAATTGAAGCTATTGGTTTTTTATTCGATCATGGTAAAAAATTAGCATTTGTATTTGCAGCCATAGGAGTTATTATCACATGGC
>JAYVBS010000190.1:0-6586 GCA_043750315.1 Chitinophagaceae bacterium | reverse complement strand
TGAAAACCTTCAGAGAGAAAATTTAAATGCAATGGAAATTGCATTTAGCTACAGGCGGCTGATGGAAGAACTGGATTATACACAAGAACAACTGGCTGAAAGAATGGGAAAAGAAAGAAGCACAGTAACAAACTATGTTCGTTTGCTAAAGCTTCCCCCAGATATTCAGTTAGCAGTAAGAAATGGTAGTATTTCAATGGGTCATGCAAGGGCATTGGTTTCTGTTGATGTAATTGACAAACAATTATTTGTTTTTAACCAAATAAAAACCAATCAACTTAGTGTTCGACAAACTGAAGAGTTGGTTAGAAAATTATACAAAAACGATTCTTTAAAACCATCAAATTCATCATCAAAAAACAATCTTCCTCCAACATACAAAAAAATTGAAGATACATTGGCTTCACACTTTAGTGCTAAAGTAAAGTTGTCTCATAATAAAAGTGGTCATGGTAGTATTTCTGTGGAATATTACAGTATTCAAGAGCTCAATAAAATTCTTGAGTTGATGAATGTAGTAATTAGTTAATACCTTAAATAATTATTCATTGGTTGCTCTTTCAAAATATCCTTTAAAAAAAATATTCTTCTTACCCATTATTTTTTGTGCTTTAAGTTTTAAAATTTATGCACAAGAAAATACAACCATTCATTTTCAAACTACAGACACAACTACAGCCAAACCAAAACCAACAATTGTTGTTTCAAAAGAAAAACACGATCCAAAAAAAGCTACAAATAGATCATTAATTCTACCAGGTTGGGGGCAAGCTTATAATAAACAATATTGGAAAATTCCTTTGGTTTATGGGGCTTTATCTATTCCAACAATTACTTTTATTTATAACAACAATATTTATAAAGCAGCACGTTTTGCTTATGATGCAAGAATTGCTGCTAGTGCAGATGGTGGTTTTGATAGTACAGGATATAATACATTAGAAACTAAATACCAAAGAGCAGATATAAATACAATTCAAACATTACGAAATTCTGCTCGAAGAGATCGAGATTATTCTGTACTCTGGTTTTTTATAGTTTGGGGATTAAATGTTGCTGATGCAACAGTATTTGGACATTTAAAAGATTTTGATGTTAGTAATGATTTAGCTTTAAATGTTCAACCATCATTTAATTCATCTACCAGAACTCCAAGTTTAAACTTTTCATTAAAATTCAAAGAAAAAAAGAAACTTGGTACATTCATTGCAAGATAATATCAACATTTTCAGTTCTTTTGTCAGTTAAATTTCTAGATTTACCCTTTTTATAACAAATATAAAGTCAATTGTGCAGTTTAATTTTAATGGAATTAAATTTGATAACTATAAAATATAAATAATAAATATTATGGCAGCAGAGTTTACAGACGCAAATTTTCAGAAAGAAGTTTTAGAAAGCGATAAATTATCAGTAGTTGACTTTTGGGCAGAATGGTGTGGCCCTTGTAGAGCCATTGGTCCAGTAGTTGAAGAATTAGCTACTCAATATGCAGGAAAAGTTAACATCGGAAAAGTTAATGTAGATAATAACGCAAACATTAGTACAAATTTTGGTATCACTTCAATACCAGCTATTTTATTCTTTAAAAATGGTCAAATTGTAGACAAACAAATTGGTGCAGTACCTAAAAGTGTTTTAGAGAAAAAAATCATAGCCTTAATGTAAATTTCTATTTAAAATAAATTATAGCCTCAATATTTTATTGGGGCTTTTTTATGCCCATAATTATAGTTAAAACTTTATTAATAGGTTATTCCCATTCAAATATTGTTATATAACATTTCATTATGTTTGCCACACTATAAAAAAATGAATAATGAACTTTAAAAAGTTAAACAACATTGGTGGTTGGATTACATGTGCAATTGCATGTACAGTTTATATTTTAACAGCAGAGGCAACAGGTAGTTTATGGGATTGTGGAGAGTTTATTAGTAGTGCTTATAAACTTCAACTTCCACATCCTCCAGGTGCACCTTTATTTGTTTTACTAGGTAGATTTTTTATAATTCTTTTTGGAGATAGCTCTGCTAATGCAGCACATGCTGTAAACATAATGAGTGCTATTGCTAGTGGTTTTACAATTCTTTTTTTATTTTGGACGATTACTCACTTTGCAAGAAAAATTTCTGGTTTATCTGTAAATGATACATTAACTAGTACTCAAGCATGGACTATCATGGGTTCTGGCTTAGTAGGTGCTTTGGCTTATACTTTTAGTGATAGTTTTTGGTACAGTGCAGTTGAAGGAGAAGTTTATTCTTTAAGTTCATTCTTTACAGCAATTGTTATTTGGGCTATTTTAAAATGGGAAACTGCTGTCGATAATCAAACACAATCATCTATACATCCAGATCGTTGGATAATTTTTATATTCTTTATGATGGGCCTTTCAATAGGTGTTCACTTATTAAACTTATTATGTTTACCAGCAATTGTAATGGTGTATTATTTAAAGAAAAAAGATTCATTCAATTACAAAAAAATACGAAAAGGGTTTATTCAATTTGTATTAATTGGTGGGGTTTTAGCAATAATAGGTGCATATATGAGTCACAGTGCAGAGAATGCTCAATTAGAAAAAATTGCTCCAAATCTTCGCCAATATTTTGGTGATGATGTAGAAATTTCTGATACAACATTGGTGAGTTTAATGTTAGTTGCAACACTTGCTGCTATTGGTTTGTTATACCTTGTTGAGAAATTTAAAAAAGATAAAAAAGAATATTATGGTGGCATGTATATCTTTTTTGTGTTAGGTTGTGTTTTAGTTGGTGTGGTCCAAATTGCTGTAATACAATATTCAATTAAAGGAGCTGGATTTTTTGATAGAATATTTGTAAACAATTTCGGTTTGCCATTTTTTAGTGGATTCATTTTCTTTTTTGTTGCTTTTGCAGTTGCAGTTTGGTGCGGACTTAAAAAAGCCAAAGAAAAAAATTGGGATTTATTGCGTTTGGGATTATTTAGTGTAGTATTTATTTTAATGGGTTACAGCACATATTTTACAACAATGGTTCGTAGTAATGCAGACCCTGCCATTGACATGTATAATGTTGATAACCCGAATAGTTTAGTAGGTTATTTAGCTCGTGATCAATATGGAGATTTCCCAATACTTTATGGTCAAAAATTTACTACCTCTCCTATTCAAGACATGGAAACAGGAAATAAGTATCAAAAAATTGGAGATAAATATGAAGTAATTGGACAAGATAGAAAGTTACTTTACATGCCTAAAGATAAAATGGTTTTTCCTAGAATGTGGGATGCCAGTGACGATCAAAATCATGCCTACTACTATGCCACTTATTTAGGTTTAGGAAGAGTGAAAGACCAACAAACAGGTCAGGAAAAATGGGATGATGAAGATGGAACAAGACCAAATTTTAAAGATAATATCAGCTACTTAGCTGGGTACCAATTTTATTGGATGTACTTGAGATATTTTCTTTGGAATTTTGCAGGAAAACAAAACGATTACCAAGGATTTTTTATTGGTAATGCAAGAGATGGAAATTGGAAAACAGGAATTGGTTTTGTAGATAAGATTATTTATGGAGATCAAAATAATCTACCTCAAACAACACTTGAAAATAAAGCTAATAACAAACTATATGGGTTGCCTTTAATTCTTGGAATTATTGGTTTGTTATTTCATTTTAAAAGAAAAGGTTCTGATGCATTAATTAACTTTTTATTATTCTTTTTTACAGGTGTTGCCATTAATATTTATTTAAACCCTGCAGGTTTTCAACCTCGTGAAAGAGATTATGCTTATGTGGGTAGTTTTTATGCCTATGCTGTTTGGATTGGATTGGGAGTTATGGCAGTTGCCGATTGGTTACAGAAAAAAATGAAGGCTTCAATAGCTAGTATATTAGCTGTAGCTCTATGTTTTGTTGCTGTTCCATTATTAATGGCACAACAAGAATGGGACGACCATGATAGAAGTAATAAAACGATTGCCAAAGACTTAGCTAGAAACTATTTAGAAAGTTGCCCCCAAAATGCTATATTATTTACTTTTGGTGATAATGATACTTATCCCCTTTGGTATGCTCAAGAAGTTGAAAATATTAGACCAGATATTAGAGTAATTAATTTTAGTTTATTAGGTATTGATTGGTACATCAATCAAATGCGTTATAAAGTAAATGAAAGCCCAGCAATTGATGTAATTTGGAATGCCAATCAAATTGAAGGAAGAAAAAGAGATTATGTAAGGTATCAAGCTAATGCAGCATATCCCGATGGTCAATTCTACAATTTATATGATATAATGAAAAAATTTGTTGGCTCAGATGATAAAGATAAAGTGCAAATCACCGACAACGAAACAGGAGATTTTATCAATACCATTCCAACAAAAAAATTATCAATCCCAGTTGATAAAAATGTAATTGCTAATGATAAAACTATAAATTCATCAGATTCAGTTTTGTCTCAAATAAATTTCGAAATAACTAAATCTACCTTGTATAAAAATGATTTAGCTGTATTAAATATCATTGCTGCAAACAAATGGAAACGACCAATTTGTTTTACATCTAACTTTGGCTTAGATGGTATTGGATTAACCAATTTTTTAAGAAGAGATGGATTAACTTATAGATTGGTACCTAGTTTAAATCCAGAAATCAATGCAGATTGGATGATGGACAAACTATTAAACAAATTCTCATCGGGTAACGCAGATAAAAAAGGCGTATATTTTGACGAAGAAAATAGAAGACACCTTTTAGGAATAAGAGGAGCTTATGCAGAGCTTGCAGGTTTTTTAGCTACTAAAAATAGAAAGGCTGATGCAAGAAAAGTTTTAGATAAAATAGATCAGATGATGTTGGTAGAAAATGTTCCTTATGGTTTAGTAAGTCGTGGTAATATGCATAATAGAACAACAATAATGCTATTAGATGCATGTTATAGAGCAGAACATAAAACATTATCTGAAAAAATATCTAAGGCTCTACATAAAGAATTAAAAGAAGAAATGAATTATTATAATTCTTTAGAAGGAATTAAAGCAGATAATATGATGCAAGAAAAATCAGATTTAGAGCAGTTCTCAAAAAGTTTAGAACAAATGGAACAAATGTTTAAGACTGTACAAAATGCTCAAAATAAAGCTGATTCTATATTAAAAAAATAAGGGTAAACATATTTTTTTACATTTCACAATTATAAAGTCCCAAAATTGGGGCTTTATAATTGTGTTTATCGTATTCAAATAAATTCAAACAAAAAGTTACATTCACTAAAAAACATCTCTTTAATATTCTAAATAAAAAAGCCTGCAATTTGTATTGCAGGCTTTTTTATTATTTGATTTTATATGTTAATTACAGTCTGTTATTTTGCAGCTTGATACTTTTCCTTCACTAAATTCAATTAGTCCTTTACAAGTTCCATTAGGGAATAAATTGTATTCAAATCTGGTACCATCATTCAAGACTTTATCAGGGTTACCAAATATTCCTATAATATCTTCTTTAAGAAAATTGTTTGCACCTATTTCTGTAACCACTGGTACCAATTTGTTAAACTCATTAATACAGCTTCCACCATGAAGGTTTCTGAAGGCAATACTATTTTGTTTATTCTCAATATTTAATCCTTTCACATTAGGCCAATGAGAAACATGACCTGAAACATTAAGAATTATAATTGCAAAAACAAAAATAATAGTGAATATATTTCTCAATTTTAATCGTTTTATAAATTGATAGGCATTATATTCCTTAGCATAAATGTAACCTTCAGCAGAGCTGGTGTCTAATTTAGAGTTTAATGGCTCATTTAAACGGGTTTCCTTTAGCTGCAATTTATACACCCTTAGTAAAAAGGTGAATGCGATTACAAAAAAACAGGCGATGAGTAACATAAAATAAGTTTAATAGTTTAATAATTTGTCTCTAGGAGGAGAACGATTACAGAACAAAATTCACACTATTTATGAGCTTGTACAATCCCTTAAACTAGGGATATACGTTTTATACCTAAATTTTACTTATTAAAATCTCATTTCGATTTTCAATATATAAAGTCATTTTTTAACCTCCTATAATTTGATGGTATATATTTGCCACTAATTTAATACTAGTTTTACTATGCGTTCAATAGCATTTAGAGAAGCCCTAAGAGAGGCCATGAGTGAAGAAATGAGAAGAGATGAAAGAGTTCTATTAATGGGTGAAGAAGTTGCAGAATACAATGGTGCTTATAAGGTTAGCCAAGGCATGTTAGCTGAATTTGGTGCAAAAAGAGTAATTGATACCCCAATTTCAGAATTAGGTTTTACAGCTGTTGCTGTTGGTGCAGCTCAAAATGGATTAAGACCAATAGTAGAATTCATGACTTGGAACTTTGCTGTATTACCAATGGATCAAATTTTAAATACAGCTAGCAAAATGTTAGCAATGAGTGGTGGTCAAATTGCTTGTCCTATTGTTTTTCGTGGGCCTAATGGTTCTGCTGGTCAATTGGGTGCTCAACACAGCACGGCTTTTGAAAGCTTTTATGCCAATATTCCTGGATTAAAAGTAGTTTCACCATCTAATGGTTACGATGCAAAAGGATTATT
>JAYVBS010000189.1:0-6635 GCA_043750315.1 Chitinophagaceae bacterium | reverse complement strand
TTTATTAAATTTTATTGATGGAAAAATCAATCAACAAGATTTAAAAAGAACATTTCTTGTAGAGAATAATCAAATCATCTACATCAATAATTCTTCTTGCAGTGATTATAAACAACATAAAGTGGGCACTCCAGATTATAGTGATTTACTTTTAGATCAGTACGTCAATGCTTTAGAAGTTGTTAATCCCATGCATAGTTTATGGAGTGATGGAAGATGGAATAAACTCACCATGGCACATGGTTGTTATTGGGGTAAATGTACTTTTTGTGATTTGAGTTTAGACTATATAAAAATCTACGAACCTATTACTGCAAATTTAATTTGTGATAGAATGGAAGAGCTCATTTTACAAACTGGAAATAATGGTTTTCACTTTGTTGATGAAGCTGCACCACCTGCATTAATGAAAGCAGTAGCACTTGAAATTATTAAAAGAAAATTAGTGGTGAGTTGGTGGACCAATATTCGTTTTGAAAAAAGTTTTACAAGAGATTTATGTTTATTATTAAGAGCCTCTGGATGCATTGGAGTTTCTGGTGGTTTAGAAGTTGCAAGTGATAGATTATTGCAATTAATACAAAAAGGAATTACAGTTGATCAAGTGGCTAAAGTGAATAAAAACCTTACTGATGCTGGCATTATGGTACATGCCTATTTGATGTATGGTTTTCCCACACAAACTGCACAAGAAACTATTGATAGTTTAGAAATGGTTCGACAAATGTTCGAAACAGGAATTTTACAATCTGCATTTTGGCATCAATTCACCATGACAGCTCATAGTCCTGTTGGATTAGAACCTGAAAAATTCAATGTAAAAAAAGCGAAAGAAGTGGTTATCACTTTTGCAAATAATGATGTTGAACATATTGATGAAACTGGAACAGAACATGAAGCATTTAGTTTTGGATTAAAAAAATCCTTACACAATTTTATGCATCAAACTTGCTTGGATTATCCATTATATAAATGGTTCGACTTTAAAACTCCAAAAACTACAGTTGCTCCAAATTATATTCTAAATGTTTTACAAAGTGTAGAATTACAAAATCAAAAAGCAACAACAAAAATTATTTATTTAGGAAAAACTCCTTCGTTAGAAATTACTACCAAATCGAAAAAAGGAAATCAATGGGAAGTGGCTAATCTAAGTTTTGAAACTAAAAAAGAAACCATTTCAATTTCTGTTGATGCAGCACAAGGCAAATGGTTGCACTCTTTACTACCAAAGCTTTCGATAGAAAATATTAAGCAATACGCTTTACAAGAAGTTAAAGAAGATTTTGAAAATTTCGGATTAGAAGATTTTGAATTATTTTGGGACAATAAACCCATGAACACTTTGTATAAGGTTGGATTATTCCATTTGTAAAATTTAAAAATATCTTCATTCCAATTTTCTGATCATTTTACCAATAACATGTACTAATTTAAGGACTCGTATTGCTATCAATTTCAAAAAAGAAAATCGAAGAATATATTAGTGAAGACTTAATAACTTTCTCTAATATTTTGAATTACGATTATGTATAGACATTTGTTTGTTTAACTATGTTGGCAAAATATCTTAAACAAAAAGTCCCGATTACATAATGAAATCGGGACTTTTACTTTATACTTTCTACTAAGTACTAAAGACTTTCTACTTACTTAATATCTTCAGCTTTTAAGCCAGTATTTACTTTAATATCTTTCATGGTAACTTCAATTTTAACTCCAACAAAAAGAGAAATTTTAGTAGCCATTTGTACACCATTATAAAATTTATAATCATCGTAATTAGTATAAATATTCATTTTACCTTGAGGACCTGCATCTTCAACATAAGAATACTTAACTTTTAAACCAGTTTCAACATCATAATGATTTGTAAAAGTTCTTCCTTTAGCAGAAGTTACTTCTACTGCATAAGCTTCTTTACCATCAACTGATTCAATTCCTTTTACATTGTATTTGTAATTATTTTTAAGATAGTACATTTCACTTACTAAACTTGCTTCTTCATCTAACTCTTCTTTTTCTCCATCTTCAACAGGAATATTTTGTCCTTGTTGAGATTTTGTATAAACTCCCTTGTTTACTGATTGAGACATAATAGTCATTGGACCAGCAGCCATTTTCATAGAAAAACTACCTGGCAAAACATATTTTTGAGAAATTGCAAAATCCATTGGTGCACCTTGAATTTTTGCAGTACCACTCATATCAACATCTTTAATTGCACTAATAGCAGCTTGACCACCAATTGCAGTAAGATATTTATTAATAATACTTTCTCCTGTTATAGAAGCATCAACAGCTTTTGAAGTTGGAGCTTTAGTTTCATTACCATCAGCATCAAAATATTTTACTTCACCATATTTATCTAATCCTTTTGCAATTTCTTTAGCATTACCAACAATGATGATGTACATATTTTTTGGATTAACATATTTGTTAGCCATCTGTTGAACCCCTCCAATATTTACATCAGCAAGTCTCGATAAATATTTTTGATAATAATCTTTAGGCAAATTATAACGAGCCACATTTAAAGCAAAGCTTGCAATGGTGCTTGGTCTTTCTAAAGAACGAGCAAAACTTCCATTTAAATAACTTTTTACTTCAGTGATTTCTTCATTAGTTACTGGCTCTTTTCTTATTTTATTTAACTCTACAAAAAACTCTTGAATTGCACTATCAGTTTTTTCGTTTCTAACAGAAGCTCCTGCACTAAACGAACCAACTAATTTATCAGTTTTTACACTTGAGTAAGCTCCATAAGTAAAGCCATGTTTTTCTCTTAAATTATTAAATAATCTTGCGGTACCACTTTCACCTAAAATGTTATTCATCACACTTGTTGCAATCACATCTTCTGAACCTGGTTTTAATTGTATTGGTGCTGTTATTGAAATTACACTTTGCACAGAAGCTGGTCTATCAACAATAGCAACTATTGGTTTTGATGGAGATTTTGGCATGTCGTAAGTAAACTTTGGAACATTTCCTTTTTGCCATTTTCCAAAATATTGTACTGCAAGTTGTTTTGCTTTTTCTGTTGTAATATCTCCTACAAAAACTAAATAAGCAACATTTGGTTTCCAATAAGAATTATAATATTTTTTTACATCATCTAAAGTAATTTTTGCAACTGATTCTTCAGTTTCAAATTCTCCATAAGGATGTTTTGAGCCATATAATAATTTACTTTCTACTCTACCTTTAATTGCATTAGGATCATCTTTTTGAGTTTGTAAACCAGATAAAGTTCTTTTACGAATTTTCTCTAGTTCATCTGCAGGGAAAGAAGGATTCAACACTACATCGGCCATTAAAGAAAATGCTTTATCGAAATTATTAGTAAGTGCATTTACACTTGCAGATGTTGCAGATGTATTTAAATCAGCCCCCAAAAAATCTACTTCTTCATCTAAAACATCTTTTGTTTTTGTTTTAGTTCCAACGCTCATTAAACTACCTGCCATTGAAGTGTATCCAGCTTTTTCACCTTCAACAAATGGATCAATGTCTAAAGAAAGTGTTGCAGAAACTTTTGGTAATTTACTATTCTTAACCACAAATATTTTTAACCCATTTGGCAAGGTTATCATTGGTGGTTGATTGATATTGATTATTGGAGCTGGTCCTGGTTTTGGAGCTTTGCTTCTATCTACTTGTGCATTTAATGTAATTGGTATTACGATTAAAGCTAATTTGATTATATTTTTAATTGTGTTCATTTTGTTTTTTTTAAAGTTGATGATGTTAATGTTTTAGTTTAATAATCACTAACCTTTCTTTTTAGGAACATAAGTTAATACAACTCTGTTATCCTTATTCAAATATTTATTTGCAGCTTTTTGTAAATCTTCTCTAGTTACTTTTTTAAATCTGTCAATTTCATTATTAATCAAATTAGCATCATTAAAATACACTTCATAATTAGCTAAGCTTTCTGCAATACCAGCCATGCTTGAATTTTTTTGAACAAAATTGCTTTGAATTTGATTCATTACTTTTTGAAATTCTTTTTCACTAACCAAATTATTTTTTAAATCTGTTATGATAGAATCCATTGAGCTTTCCAATTTATCTACTGAGTTACCCATATTAGGTAAAGCATAAACAATAAACATTCCTGCATCTTCTAAAGCAAAAGGAAATGCTGCTGCAGCAAGTGCTTGTTGAGATTTGTTCACCAATATTTTTTGCATTCTTGAACTTTCTCCACCAGATAATATTGTAGATAAAACATTGAATGTATAATAATCTTCAGTACCTTGTTTAGGAGTTCTATAAGCTTGCAATATTAAAGGCAACTGAACATTATCTTCAATAATATCTCTAACTTCTCCACCTAAAGGAGGTTCAACAATATTTGGACGAACAATTGGAGTTTTACCTCTAGGAATATCTTTAAAATATGCTGCAATATTCTTTTTAGCATCTTCAATATTAAAATCTCCAGCTATTGAAAGTACACAGTTATTAGGCACATAATAAGTTTTATAAAAATCGATGAACTCAGATAGTTGTGCTTTATTTAAATGATCCATGCTTCCAATTGGCATCCAACGATAAGGATGAGCTTTAAAAGCTCTTCTAAAAGTTTGATCTAAAATACTTCCGTATGGTTGATTGTCTACTCTTTGTCTTTTCTCTTCTTTAACCACCTCTCTTTGTGTTTTAACACCTATGTCTTCAATTTTTGCATGCATCATTCTTTCACTTTCTAACCAAAGACCTAAGTTTATTTGGTTTGAAGGAAGAAGTTCATAGTAGAAGGTTCTATCTTGAGATGTATTTGCATTTAATGCACCACCTGCACCATTTACATGTTTATCAAATTCTCCACGTTTGATATTTTCACTTCCTTCAAATAATAAATGTTCAAAGAAATGTGCAAAACCAGTTCTACCTGTATCTTCATTTTTTGAGCCTACATGATACAAAGCTGTTACTGCAACTACTGGAGCAGATTTATCTTGATGCAGAATTACTTTCAGTCCGTTGGGTAAAGTATATTTTTCAAATTTAATTTTTGGGGCTTGTGCAATTACAATCGTTGATAAACAAGCTATGGCAACCAAAGCCAATACGATTTTTTTCATTTAAGCTATTTTTAGTTTAATTATTACAAAGAAACAAACTCAAAATTATTATGTAAGGAAAAAATTGTGAAAGGCAAATATTAATGTTTAATTAACAGATATATAATGAAAAAATAAAGTTCTAAAAGTATTTCTAAAAATTAAATAGCGAATACAATAAACAACAATTTGTTATTTAGCTCTAAACCATTTTTTAAATTAGTTTATAGAGAATATTATTAAGAATTGAGAGTTAAAATAGATTAATCATTTACTTTTATTTAAATAATTTATAATTCACTTATTTTGAATAAATCGTCTCCATATATTGTTCCTTTAGGAGACCAAGCACTTTGCATTCAATATTCCCAATTAATAGATGTTGATTTACATCAGCAAGTTATAAAAGATTATCAAAAATTAGTTCAACATCAACCAAACTTTATTACTGATATCATTCCTGCTTATTGCAGCATTGCTGTGGTGTATAATTTCGAAAATGTTCAAAAATATACGAATACTGAATCAATACTTCAATTCCTTTCTGAATGGATAAAAGATTGTCTTCAAAAAATCGATACCAGTTTTACTGAAGAAAAAAGGTTGATAAAAATTCCAGTTTGTTATCATGAATCTTTTGCTTTAGATATGCAGAGAATTTCAGAAGGAAATCAAATAACTATTGAAGAAATTATTCAACAACATCATTCAAAAGTATATCGGGTTTTTATGTTGGGATTTTTACCTGGGTTTCCATACATGGGTTTAGTGCATCCATCAATTGCATTTCCAAGATTATCGCAACCCAGAACTATTGTTGAAGCAGGAAGTATAGGAATAGCAGGAGAACAAACAGGAATCTATCCTCTGCAATCTCCTGGGGGATGGAATATTATTGGTAGAACTCCTTTGCAACTATTTAATAGCGAACAAAAAGATCCTTGCCTATTAAGACCTGGAGATGAAGTTCAGTTTGTTCCAATTTCTTTATATGATTTCAATCAACTCAACGCTACAACATGAGTATTAAAATCATAAAACCTGGAGTTTTTACAACACTTCAAGACAAGGGTCGTTATGGTTTCCAACATTTAGGCATCAATCCTTCTGGAGCCATGGATATTGTTTCAGCAAGAATTGCAAATTTTATTGTTGGCAATTGTTCTAACGAAACAGTCATTGAATCTCATTTTCCTGCACCACAAATTCTATTTGAAGAAGATGCCCTCATTTCTTTAAGTGGTGCTGATTTTGGAGCAATGATTAACAACCAACCAATTCCAATAAATACGCCAATTTTTGTTTCTAAATTAACAATGCTACAATTTACAAAACCAATAAAAGGCTCTAGAAATTATTTAGCAATACGTGGAGGATTTGACGCTGAAACTTGGTTAGATAGTACTAGTACAAATACTCGTTTAAAAAAAGGTGGTATAAAAAGAGTTTTTAAAAAAGAAGATGTAATTCGTTTTAATAAATTGAATTGTTATACAACTATTTTGAAGAATAAAGATTGTTTTGTTTTGCATTATAGTGTTGATGTGAGCCAATTTCATC
>JAYVBS010000188.1:0-6636 GCA_043750315.1 Chitinophagaceae bacterium | reverse complement strand
AGTTCTGTAAGTTTTCCATAAGTTTCTGGTCTTCTATCTCTGAAGAATTGCCAAGTAGAACGCACTTCTTCGATCATGTCTAAATCAAATTCAGCAATTAACAATTCATCATTTGTTTCACTAGCTTCCTTAATAATTTGTCCACGAGGATCAACAAAATAACTTGTTCCATAAAACTTACCTAAGTTCCAAGGTTTTTCTTCGCCAACTCTATTTATACAACCCATGAAATATCCATTAGCAGCAGCATGAGCAGGTTGTTCTAATTTCCATAAGTATTGAGATAAGCCAGCAACTGTTGCAGAAGGATTATAAACAATTTCTGCTCCATTTAATCCTAAACATCTAGCACCATCAGGAAAATGTCTATCATAACAAATGTAAACGCCAATTTTGGCATATTTTGTTTGAAACACAGGATAGCCAAGGTTTCCAGGCTTGAAGAAAAATTTCTCCCAAAAACCACTGGTGTGTGGAATATGATTTTTTCGGTACTTACCTAAATAAGTTCCATCAGCATCTATTACTGCTGCTGTATTGTAT
Source organism: Chitinophagaceae bacterium (assembly GCA_043750315.1). GTDB lineage: Bacteria > Bacteroidota > Bacteroidia > Chitinophagales > Chitinophagaceae > CAIVPM01. The sequence goes on along the minus strand of JAYVBS010000188.1, from coordinate 6,093 downwards.
AAAACACCTGCTTGTTCTTTTTCATAAACGGGAACTATTATAACCATTGAATATTTCTTTGCATATTCTTGCATTCTCTCAATAGTAGGACCAGGAACAGTTTCAGCACTATCGTACCAAGCTTTATCTTGGCCTGGACAGAAATATGGTGTATTGAAAATTTCTTGAAAACAAAGAATTTGAACACCTTTTTTCCCTGCTTCTTCAATGTATGGAATATGTTTTTGAACCATAGCTTCTTTAATTTCTTCTATAGTTCCTTCACCTTCTGTTTTTGGTAGACTCAATTGTATGAGGCCTGATTTGATGATACGTGGCATTTTTTTTAATTAATAAATTTTAAATGATGATTTTAATGTTCATTACACTTGATGTGAGATTATATTTTTCCTTCTACTTTATTTCTCTTAATAAATTGTCCATATCCTTTTTCAATTTTACATTCATTATCATTAATGGCTACTTTTCCTCTTAATAAAACTTTTTCAATTTTTCCTTTTACTTCCCAGCCTTCGTAACCACTATAATCAACGTTCATATGATGTGTTGATGCAGATAGAGTATGAGTTTTGTTAGGATCTAAGATTATTATATCAGCATCACTACCAACTGCAATAGTGCCTTTTTTAGGAAACATGCCAAATATTTTTGCTGCATTAGTTGATGATACTTCTACATATTTATTCAAAGTGATTTTTCCTTTATTTACGCCTTCACTAAATAATAATTCCATTCTGTTTTCAATGGCTGGATGACCATTTGGAATTTTTGAAAAATCATCTTTACCCATTAATTTTTGTTCCCACATAAATGGACAATGATCAGTTGCAACAACTTGAACCAAACCTTGATTGATGCCAGCCCATAATGTTGCTTGATCTTTCTTTTCCCTTAATGGTGGACTCATTACCCATTTTGCACCTTCAAAGTTTTTTTCATACAAACTGGCATCTAATATTAAATATTGAATGCAAGTTTCTACAAATATTTTTTGATTTCTTCTTGTTGCATTTCGTACTGCATTTAAAGCTCCTTCACAAGTTAAATGAACAATATATCCAGGACAACCTGTATAACTTGCCATATCAGCAAAACGGCCACTAGCTTCTGCTTCAGTAATTTCTGGTTGAGATAAATAATGGTATAATGGAGCTAATTTTCCTTCTGATTTATGTTTGGCAATTAAGAAATCTATCATATCTCCATTGGTTGCATGAACATTAATTAACCCCCCATGTTTTTTTACTTCTTGCATTAAACCAATCATCTGTCTATCATCAATCATCAAAGCACCTTTGTATGCCATAAATGTTTTGAAAGATGTAATGCCTTCCTTTTCTATAAAATGTTGAATTTCTTTTTTTGTTTCATCATTAAAATCTGTGACGGCCATGTGAAAACTATAATCTCCTAAGCAATTATTATCACTTCTTCCTTTCCATTCTTCTAAAGCAGATTGCAGACTTTTTCCTTGAGTTTGTAAAACAAAATCTATTACTGTTGTTGTGCCTCCAAATAATGCTGCTCTAGTACCTGTTTCATAATTGTCGCTACTAAAAGTTCCCATAAAAGGCATATCTAAATGCACATGAGGGTCAATGCCACCAGGCATTACAAGCTTTCCTGTAGCATCAATTATTTCATCTGCTTGTACATTCAAATTTTTACCAATAGAAATAATGGTTTCTCCATCAATAAAGATATCTGCAATGCTATCTGATGATGCAGTGATGACTCTTCCATTTTTTATTAAGATGCTCATAAAAGTTAGTTATACATTTAACCAATTGAATGAAATGTAATGTTCATTTTATATTATTTTTTGAAACCAATTCTTTCACGATTTTTCCATGATTCTTTTTCTACTCTTTCATCTAACAAATTTTCAATTGCATCATATATTCCAACCAACTGTACATCGTGTTCATCAACTCTTCTTCGAAGTTCTTTAATTAATTCTATTAACTCATTATTCTTTATTGCTAATTTTCTTAAAGCAATAAATACTCTAATTATTGCAATATTCATTTTCCTTGCCTTGTCACTTTTCAAAACACTTGCTAACATTGCAACTCCATGTTCTGTAAAAGCATAAGGTAGGTATTTTGCTCCTCTATGTTTTGTTGAACTCATCACAATTTGTGATGAGTTCAAATCTTCCCATTCTTTAGGAGTGAGTCTAAACATAAAATCTTTAGGAAAGTTTTGAAGGTTTCTTTTTACAGCTTGATTAAAAATTCTGGTTTCAACTTCATACAACTCAGCAAGGTCAAAGTCGAGCATAATTTTCTCTTCTCTAATATCATAAATTTTGTTATGAATTAATTGCAGTTGCATTGATATCTAATTTCTTTTCATTAATAAATAATAAATAAGACCACTCACAGCAAATCCTACAAACCATGCATAATGATATAAATTAGAAATCCAAATAGGAGAAGCTTCACTCGAAATTAATTTTACAGTTAATAAAAATCCTGGAATATTTGGAATAATTCCAAACAATAATGCAATAATGGCTTTGTAATTAAATCCTTTGTTGAATGTATATATTCCTTGATGAGAATACAAATCATCGACAATTAATTGTTGTTTTCTAATGAAATAATAATCTGCAATCATGATTCCTCCAACTGGTCCTAATAAACTTGAATAAGCAATCAACCAAGTAAAAATATATCCGTTTGGATCTGCAATCAATTTCCAAGGAAAGATAAGTATACCAATAATTCCAGTAATATAACCTCCTGTTCTAAAGTTAATTTTTTGTGGTGAAAGATTAGAAAAATCATTTGCAGGACTCACAATGTTTGCTGCAATATTTGTTGCTAAAGTTGAAATTGCTACTGCAATCATTGCAGCACTCACTAATAATTTGCTGGAGAATTTTCCAGCTAAAACAACAGGATCCCAAATGGTTTCTCCATAAATAATAAATGTTGCAGATGTTACCACAACACCAATAAAAGCAAATAATGTCATTGATGGAGGAAGCCCAATAATTTGTCCATTGATTTGTGCTTTTTGTGATTTTGCATAACGAGTAAAATCTGGAATATTTAAAGATAAAGTTGCCCAAAAACCAACCATACCTGTTAATGCAGGAAAGAAATAATTCCAGAATTCAGATGAGTTTTGAAATTTTGATGGCTGATTTAATATTGGTCCAATTCCATGAGCTGCACTAATTGCCCAAAATAATAATGCCATTGCTGCAACTGGTAAAAAGATAGCTTTAAAAACTAAAAGTTTTTTTATGCTTTCAACACCTAAATAAACAACATACATATTTATTAACCAAAATGCAAAAAAGCAAATTGCTGGTCCTGTTTGCAAACCAAATGAATCAGGAAAAATTTGTGGTAGAGTTGACAATGATGGAATCCACATTTTCATCATTTGATAAATTGCAAAACCACCAATCCAAGTTTGAATACCAAACCAACCACAAGCAATTATTGCTCTTAATAATGCAGGAATGTTTGCTCCTAATGTTCCAAAACTTGCTCTTGCAAAAACAGGGAAAGGAATGCCATATTTTGCTCCAGCATGTCCATTTAAAATCATTGGAATTAAAACAATTGTATTGCCTAAAAAAATGGTTAGTATAGCTTGCCACCAACTCATTCCACCTTCAATTAGTGAACTTGCAAGCATGTAAGTTGGAATACATAAACTCATGCTTACCCAAAGTGCAGCATAATTCCATGTTCCCCAAGTTCTTTTTTCTTGTGGAATGGCAGCTAAATCTTCGTTAATTAAAGAATTCATAGTTATGAATTTGTTGCTTCGTCTGCAATTTTTAAAGCTTCACTAATAATAGCTAAGCCTTCATCAATTTGGTCTTTTGTAACACATAATGGTGGAGCAACAAAAATGTAATTCCATCTCACAAAAGTGTACATGCCTAATTCTTTAATTTTGGCTGCTACTTTATTCATCACAACCATTTCATCTGGCTTTGCATTAAAAGGAGCCATGGGTTCTTTTGTTGTTCTATTTTTTACCACTTCAATACAACCCAATAAACCTGTGTTTCTAAATTCTCCAATGCTAGGATGTGTTGTTTTTAATTGTTCAACTTGTTGTTCAATATATTTTCCCATTGCTCTTGCATTTTCAATTAAGTTATCATCTTCATAAATCTTTAATGTTTCTAAAGCTGCTGCACAACAAACAGGATGAGCAGAATAAGTTAAGCCTAAAGACAATACTGTATCATGAAACTTAGCTGCAATTTTATCTGTAACCATTAAACATCCAAAAGGCAAATAACCACAGGTTAAACCTTTTGCCATGCAAATCATATCTGGAATAATATCATGATTTTGGAATCCAAACCATTGACCAGTTCTTCCAAATCCACTCATCACTTCATCCATAATTAATAATATGCCATGCTTATTACAAATCTCTCTAACTGCTTTTAAATAACCTTTTGGATATTGTAAACAACCCGATGAACCCGATTCTCCTTCAAAAATTATGGCTGCAATATTATTACCAGATTCGTATTCAATGAGTCTCTCTAAACTGGCAACAGATTCTTTTAATAAATTTTCTTCGCCATATTCCCAACGATATAAAATGGGTAAATCGAAGTGTATAAAATTTGGGGCTTGTTGACTATCAACTGGAAGTTTTCTAGGATCACCACTTGCAGCCATTGCACCAATTGATGAGCCATGATAAGATTGGTAACGACTAATAATTTTATGTTTACCTGTATATAATCTAGCCAATTTTATTGCATTCTCCATACTGGTTGCACCACATAAAGTAAAGAATGCTTTATTCAAATCACCTGGACAAATTTCTGCTAATTTTTTGCCTAAATCGCCACGAGCTTTTGTAACACAGCTTGGAGTAACATATGCTACTTCTTGCATTTGTTTTACAACGGCTTCAGTAATTCTTTGGTTACCATGACCAATATTTACGTTCATTAATCCACTGCTGAAATCAATTATTTTGTTGCCATCATAATCGTATAAATAAACGCCTTCGGCACGTTCAATTGCAATAGGATTAATACCTTTTTGTTTACTCCAAGAAAATAAAGTATAGTCTAAATTATCTTGAATAATTTGTTTTGTTTGAGACAAGGTTTCTGTATTCATTTTTTTATTTTTTATTTAACCAGCATTTGAAATTCTATTCAACATTGTTGCGTCGCACTCTTGTACTTTTTGAATGCTTTTCAACTTTTATTTTTTCTAATTCAATATTTAAAATTTAACATTCATCATTATTCTTCTGGTCTAAATCCAATTCTTTTTCTATTCTTTGGCAATGATTGTTTCTCGACTTTGTCATCCAATAAATTTTCTATGGCTTCATAAATTTGATTCAATTGTTCATCATGTGTACCAAGTTTCAATTCAATTTGGTTCAACTTATTTGCAATCATTTTATTGTTTAAAGCCATTCTTCTCATTTCAACAAAAGCCCTCATAATAGCTATATTCATGGCTATAGCTTTTTCAGAATTAATGATGCCACTTAACATTGCAACACCTTGTTCTGTGAAAACGTAAGGTAAATATTTTGAATATTGACCCTGACCTGTATTTTCTAAGGTGCCAATTTGGCTCCTTAGAAAATTGTATTCTTCTCTTGTTAATTGAAACATAAAATCCTCAGGAAAACGTTCAATGTTTCTATTCACTTGTCTTTTTAAATACTTAGTTTCAACTTCATACATAGTAGCTAAATCAACATCAATCATTACTTTCATTTCACGAATAATATAAATTTTATTTACAATTATTTCGCTTGGAATGATTTGGTTAGTATGTTGTTTTGCTTTTGCCATATTTTTTGCCACAAAGGCTCAAAGTATTTATTTATTGTCTAAGGTCACAAATTGTGACCTTAGAAATTTTTGAGATTACTTTATAAATACTATTCATTTATGATTGATTTAAAATTAGTCTTCAAAATGAATAAGATTATTTTTATAATCAATTGTAATTTTCCCAAATCTATTTAATGCACTTTGACCTAGTAAAAGAGGTGCAGATATAGAATTGGAAATTGAAGCCCTGATATTAAAAACTTTTCTATTACCAATTTGTAGTTCTCTTAAATTAA
>JAYVBS010000187.1:0-14727 GCA_043750315.1 Chitinophagaceae bacterium | reverse complement strand
CTTATGGTTGAAGGCAATGGAAGTATTTTTTTAGCAGGAAGTTATTTAGTAAAAGCAGCCATTGGTGAAGATATTGATAATGAATTATTAGGAGGAGCTACAACTCATAATAGCATTAGTGGAATAGCAGATTATAAATTTAAAACTGAACAAGAATGTTTGGATTATATTAAATCTTTGATGAGTAAACTTGGAGAAAATAATACTGCTGGATTTAATAGAACCAAATCTTTTCAACCACAAAAAAATCAAGAGGAAATTTATGGTATAATGACTGAGAATAATCTTAAACCTTACGATATTGTAGAAATTATTGAAAGAATAGTTGATGGTGATGAACAAGGAAATTCAAGTTTTGATGAATTTAAAAAAGATTATGGTAAATCTATTGTTTGTGGATATGCAAGGGTTGAAGGATGGGCAGTTGGTATTGTTGCCAATCAAAGATTAATTACTAAAACTGCAAATGGAGAAATGAGAATGGGTGGAGTAATTTATAACGATAGTGCAGATAAAGCTGCTCGTTTTATTATGAACTGCAATCAGAAAAAAATACCATTAGTTTTTTTACAAGATGTTACAGGATTTATGGTTGGTAGTAGAAGTGAACATAGTGGCATTATTAAAGATGGAGCCAAATTGGTAAATGCTGTTGCTAATTCTGTTGTTCCAAAAATTACCTTTATTGTTGGTAATAGTTATGGTGCTGGTAATTATGCTATGTGTGGCAAAGCTTATGATCCAAGATTTATTTATGCTTGGCCAAGTGCAAAGATTGCTGTGATGGGTGGTGATGCTGCTGCTAAAACTTTATTACAAATTCAAGTAGCTAGTGAAAAAGCAAAAGGTAAAGTAATTAGTGAAGCAGATGAAAATATTTTATTGAATAAAATAAAAGACAGATACGAAAAACAAACTTCTCCATATTATGCTGCTGCTAGATTATGGGTTGATGATATTATTGACCCAATAGATACTAGAAAATTAATTTCAGAAGGAATCAATGCAGCCAATCACAATCCAAAAATTGAAGAATTTAAAACAGGAGTTTTTCAGGTGTAATTATTGCAGAATTTCTCTTGCTATTACCATTTTCTGAATTTCGCTTGTCCCCTCTCCTATTGTACAAAGTTTAGAATCTCTGTAGAATTTTTCAACAGGAAAATCTTTTGTGTATCCATATCCACCAAAAATCTGAACTGCATCTGTACTAATTTTTACAGCAATTTCACTACCAAAATATTTAGCCATTGCTCCTTGCAAAGTAACTTTTCCTCCTTTATTTTTTATATCACATGCTTTTTCTAAAAGTAAATCTGCAGCAGCAATTTCAGTTGCCATATCTGCTAGTTTAAAACTGATTCCTTGAAAGCTAGAAATGGGTTGATCGAATTGATGCCTTTCTTTTGAATATTGCAATGCTGCTTTATAAGCTCCTTTTGAAATACCAACAGATAAAGCTCCAATTGATATTCTACCACCATCTAAAATTTTCATAGATTGTTTAAATCCATCTCCAACTTCACCTAATCTTTGATTATCACTAATAATACAATTATCAAAAATCATTTCACAAGTTTCGCTGGCTCGCATCCCTAACTTATTTTCTTTTTTTCCTGCCAAAAAACCTTTTGTTCCTCTTTCAACTATAAATGCAGTTGAATTATTTTTTGCTCTTGGTTCTCCAGTTCTAGTTACCACAACTGCAATATCGCCACTTTTACCATGAGTAATCCAACTTTTAGTTCCATTTAAAATCCAATTATTTCCATCTTTTACAGCAGTTGTTTTCATGTTGCCTGCATCGCTACCAGTGTTTGGTTCTGTTAAACCCCAAGCTCCAATATGTTCTGCTGTAGCCAATTTTGGTAAATACTTTTTCTTCTGATTTTCATTTCCAAAAGTCAAAATATGATTAGTACAAAGAGAATTATGTGCAGCAAGACTTAAACCAATTGAACCACAAACTTGTGCAATTTCTTGTATTATAGCATTATATTCGAAGTAACCAAATCCTGTACCACCATATTTTTCAGGTACTAAAACGCCCATCATTCCTAACTTTCCCATTTCTTTAAAAACATGAACTGGAAATTCCTGACTTTCATCCCACTCCATTAAATATGGTTTTATGTGTTGCTGGGCAAAATCTCTTGCAATTTGAGCAGCTTGTTGGGTAAGTTCTGAATGCTTAAAGTTCATTTTTCTAATTTAACTAACAATTGTTAGTTTGCAAACATAACTTAAAGTATTTTATTAAAATTATCCTACAGAAAATTTATAAGCATCCTTATATTTGCCAAATAATTATAAATTATGGAAACAAAAAAATCAACAACAAAATACTGGATTTATTTTACCATTTGGGCTGCAATTCTTTTATTTATGTTAATTACTCCAGATGTTAGACAATTCTTTTGGTTAGCATTGCCTGGAACTGCAACTCATTTTGCTAAGGCAATGGATATTATGTAAAAACTTTTTTTATAAACAAATGAAGCCTTCGTAATTGAAGGCTTTTTTATTGTAAATCATTTAAGTTGAAATTAACTAATCATTTCTTTTTCTCTAATCTTTTTCATACTATAATTCACTAAATACACTCCAGTTAATGTAATTAAAGAACCCACAATAATTACAGTAGTTAATTTTTCGTGCAATAAAATAGATCCTGTAATCATTGCAATAATTGGATTAATATATGCATACAACACTGCAATAGCTGGATTAAGATGCTTTAAAGAATAAATAAAAGCAACAATTGCTACTATTGAACCAGCAATGATCAAGTAAATTATTGCAATCCAAGAGTTAAAAGAAATATTTGCAATATTCACCACTTCTTCTGTAGAAATACTAAAAATTCCAACAATTATTGAACTTATCATCATTTGCCAACCCATACCAAAATAGGGATTCATTTTAATATATTTTCTTGCAATTAAAATACTACTAAAGCTCCAAGCTAGCATTGCAATCATTGCCAAAAAAATACCAAAAATATATCCTTGAGGATGAACACCAAAAGCATTATCATAAAATACAAAAACGATTCCTCCAATTCCTAATAAGATGCCAACTACAGTTAAGTAATTTATACTTTTATTTTTGAAAAGAAAATACTCAATAATTACAATACACAATGGATATAATGCCCCAATTAACGCTCCCAATCCACTTGAAATAAATTTTAAACTCCACGTACTAACTGCATTTGCTAAAACAAATGTTAGAATCGCTAAAAAAAATAATTTTTTAAACTGTTGTAAAGTAGGTATAGCTTCTTTTTTAAGCAAAAAGAAAATTATAAATATGCTTCCTGCAATAAATTGGCGAATTGATGCTAACTCTAAAGGCGGTAATCCTTTTAAACCAAATTTCATGGCAACCCAAGTAGTGCCCCAAATTAAACTTGTTGCAGCTAATGCAATATAAGCCTTATGATTACTGGTAAATGCCATTACAAATTCATTTCAAACGCCCCTTGTAAGGAACAAATATGATATTGCAAATGTAGGCTGTCGCATTCCTTTTTCCATTGATTGATTTTCCACAAACTATTACTACCATCAAATACAAACTGTTTGCATTGAGTATATTCTGAAATTTTTGTTATGGAGATTTTTGGATTTTTTGAAAAAACTATGACATCCCACTTAATTTTTTTAGGTATAGAAATGATGTCTTTATTTAAAAGCAGTATTTTTTTGTTTATGGATATTATAATATTTTCTTTAATGATAATTTGCTTTAATGAATCTCTATAATTTATTCTATGCAAAACCCTTGATGGTTTAATATGAAAATTTCTTAAGAAACCATCTTTCATTAATATTTCATCGCCCATATAGCTAAACTTTCTTCCTTCAACAATATCAATTGCAGTATGACTTGGAACATTATATACAATAATTTTTTGTTGATGATATCTATTAATAAAATCAATACTTCTTGTAGCAATAAAACTTAGTAAAAATACAAAACTGATTAAGGCATATTTGGTTTTTTTGTTAAAGTACCAAAAACTTAAAGCAACTAAAAACCCAAATATTATGATTACTTGAAAAATACTAATTTGTATAGCCTCCCAAGTTGCAAAAGGCAAAACATTTATTTGCAATACAAATTGATTTAAAATAAAAATTAGCTTTTCAATGATGTTACCAATGAATAAGGCAATTGAAGAATTCCAACTAAACAACAATAAAAATATTTCTGCATAAAGAATTAAGCCAGAAAAGGGCACAGCAAATAAATTAGTAAATAAAAAGAGATTAGGAAATTGATGAAAATGGTATAAAACTATTGGTAGAGTTAAAATTTGTGCAGATAAGGTAATGGCATTCAAATTCCAAAATGCAGCAAGTAATTTATTTTTAAAGAAGATTGCTTTTTTAATTACAGGAGAAAAAATTATTATACTTAAAACAGCAGAATAAGAAAGTTGAAAACCAACATCCCACAAACTAAATGGATTGATGATTAAAATTATTAAAGCCGAAACCACCAATCCATTATAAATATTAGATTTTTGACTAATTACATCTCCCAAAGCAATACAAGTAAACATGATGGCACTTCTAAGTAATGATGGAGGTAAACCTGCAATAAAACTAAACAACCACAAAACAACTATTACAGTAATGAGCTTTAAAATATTACTCCATTTATACTTTTTAAATGGTCTAAATAAAACCACAATTAATCCATAAATCATTCCCAAATGCAATCCACTAATAGCAATAATGTGCACAACACCAGTATTACTAAATGCTCTAACTAAATCTCTATCCAACTCTTCTCTATAGCCTATTAATAAAGCTTCTGCTATGCTGATTTCATTTTTACCTGTAATATTTTTTTTGAGAATTGAAAGAATTTCTGTTCTGCAATTCAATAATATTTTTGTAAACCCATCATACTTTTTTGCAGGTAGAATTACATAATCTGTATTGCCTAAAAAACCCTGACCATAAATATTTTGAAAAGAACAAAACCTAGCATAATTAAAACCACCAGGGTTTCCTGAATTGATGATTTTAACGAGATTTTTTTTAATGATGATTTGATTGCCATATTGCAAATTGGGCTTTATACTATCTTTCTTAAAATACAATAAAACATCTCCTTGAACATTATGCCAAGTATTATTAAAATTAATGGCTTCAACTCTAGCCAAAACTTTAAAACTTTTTTCTTTTGTTACTAAATTTTCTTTTAGAGTAACTATTACAGATTCTTGACCATTTAAGAACTGACCAATAAAACTTGGGGAATGATCAATTTGTTTACAAAAAGAAAGTAAAGCACCAAGTGCAATAAACACAGCATTAAAAAATATACCTTTAACCCAGGCAAATCTGAACTTTAAATTAATGTTTAGAAGATTAAAAAATATGATTATTAACAAAGAAAATAAAAGAAGAATTATACTTGAAACCAAAGAGATATTTAAATGGAATTGCACTAATATTCCAATACAAATTGGAATCAAAAATCTTAGGCTTGGAATTTGCTTATAAATACGATTCGAGTATGATTGCATAAATAAAAAATAAAATCACACAACATCTATCTAAAAAATAATCCTCTAAAATATCACTTTTATGAAAAGTATTTTGTTCTTTATCCTATTTTTTTTTATTCTACATAATATCTCAACAATAGCACAAAGAACTACCTACAACAATTTTATCAAAGTAAATGGTACAAAATTTTTTAAAGATGACAAAGCATACAACTATATTGGCACAAACCTTTGGTATGGCATGCATTTAGGTTCAATGGACAAAAAAAGACTATTAAGAGAGCTCAATCAATTACAAGATTTAGGTATTACCAATTTAAGAATAATGGCTTTAACTGAAGGTCCAGATTCTGAACCTTACAGAATTACTCCAGCAAATAATCAACAAAAAAATATTAGAGAAGATATTACTCGGGGTTTAGATTTTTTGTTAGTTGAAATGAAAAAAAGAAATATGCATGCTGTAGTTTGTTTAAGCAATTTTTGGCCTTGGAGTGGTGGCTTTGCTCAATATTTACAATGGGCAGAAAGCATTGATACCATTCCTTATCCAATGGATACAACAGGTAAACAAGATTGGGATTTATATCAACAAATTACTTCAACTTTTTATAGTGATAGCACTGCTAAGAAAATCTATCGGGATAAAATTTCAACAATCATCAACCGAAAAAATTCAATAACAAATGTTTTGTATAAAGATGATCCAACTATTATGAGTTGGCAATTATGTAATGAACCTCGTGGAATGAAAAATGTGAAAGCTTATTTAAATTGGATAGAAGAATCTGCAAAATATATTAAAGAATTAGATTCAAACCATTTGGTTTCTGTGGGCAGCGAAGGTTTAACAACAACTCCAGAGTATAATGGATTACCATTTTTAGAAACTCATCAAAGTAAATTTATTGATTATACAACAGCTCATCTTTGGTTACAAAATTGGAATCTTTACGACCCAAAAAATCATTCAACAACATATGATTCTGCGATCAAAAAAGCAGCAGACTATATTCAACATCATATCAATCTTTCAACACAACTCAACAAGCCTTTTGTTTTGGAAGAGTTTGGAATCTCAAGAGATGAAGGCAATTTTGATATTGCTGCATCAACAAAAGTGAGAGACGATTATTTTAATTTCATTTTTAATATCATCTTCCGAAACATTAAAAACAAAACGGCCAGTGGAGCAAATTTTTGGGCTTGGGGTGGTGAAGGCAGACCAAAAAAATATGGTGGTTGGTGGAAGAATGGTGATGATTTTACAGGTGATCCTCCTCATGAACTACAAGGTTGGTATTCTGTTTATAATACAGATACATCAACACTATTAGAAATTAAAAAGTATAATGATTTACTTAAAGATGTTAAATAATAGTGAATGACAAAGCCTATTTCTTTCTTTAAAAAAAATCATAGTTTATTTGCACAAAATTTAAAATATGTTTAAGATAGCAGTAGCCAAAGGAGATGGAATTGGACCAGAAATTATGGATGCCGTTTTACAAGTTTTTAATGCTGCAAAAGTTCCTTTAGAATATGAAGTAGTAGAAATGGGCAAATGGGTTTTTGATAAAGGTTTCAGTAATGGCATGACTCCTCAGGCTCAAGAAACCATCGAAAAATTAGGAATTTTGTTTAAAGGCCCAATGGAAACTCCAAAAGGCAAGGGAGTAAAAAGTGTAAACGTTACAGCTCGTAAAACATGGAACACTTATGCTAATAAAAGAACTTTTTTAACCTTACATGGTGTTGATACAGTTTTTAGTAAAGCAGGAATTCCAATAGACATCACAGTTGTAAGAGAAAATATTGAAGATACTTATGGTGGCATTGAACATATGCTAACTCATGATGTTGCTTTAAGCAGAAGATTTATAACTCGTCCAGGAAGCAAACAAGTAATACAATATGCTTTTGAAATGGCAAAGAAAAAAGGAGCAAAAAGAATTACTTGTGGCCACAAAGCCAACATCATGAAAATTACTGATGGCTTGTTTTTAGAAGTGTTTTATGAGGTTGCCAAACAATTTCCTGAATTAAAAGCTGATGATATTATTGTTGATGATTTATGTATGAAATTAGTAACAAGACCAGAAATTTTCGATGTATTAGTGTTAACCAATTTGCAAGGAGATATTGTGAGTGATTTATGTGCAGGATTAGTTGGTGGATTAGGTTTTGCACCATCTGCCAATATTGGTGATCATATTTCAATTTTTGAAGCAGTTCATGGAACTGCCCCAGATATTGCAGGAAAAAATATTGCTAATCCAACAGCATTATTGTTAAGTGGAATTGGAATGTTGCAACATTTAGGATTAATGGAAGTTTCTAATCTAATTGAAAATGCCTTATTGTATACCCTTGAAAGTGGGGTTCATACTGGAGATTTTGGAGATAAAACCACCAAAGCATTAAATACAACAGAATTTGTTGATGCTATCATTAACAATTTTGGCAAATCACCTCAACATAATTCAAAACCATATTTAAATGATGTAGAAAATACTTGTACAGTCTTGCATCTCGACAAAAATCCAATGTTAGAAAGTGTTGAATCGGTTCAAGAAAAAATTTGTGGGGTTGATTTATTTGTTGAAAGTAATCTTCAACCAGAAGAAATTGCAAATAAATGTTTAAGACATGCTGGTGTAAAATTCAAATTGGTAAGCATAAGCAATCGTGGTACACAAGTTTGGCCAACTGGTAGCAAATACACTAATCTAGTAAATCAATACAATGCTCGTTTCGAAAGTATTGATGATTATCCTTTAAATCAACAAGATGTTATTGGCTTATATGTAAGCTTAAGTGGAGATTTTAAAGTTTGTAGCTTAGAAATTTTGAATAGTTGGTCTGGCGTAAAAGGTTATAGCTTGGCACAAGGACAATAGTTTTACTGACAATTTTGCCTAATTATTCAAATGGCAAAAAAATTGACATTGATACAGAAATTGATAAAATAGTTATGCAAGAGAACGAAAATGTAGAATTAGAACAAGAAATGGAAGAAACTAATCAAAATACTGACGAAACAACAGCAAACTCTGAAAATGAAAAAGTTGAAGTTTCAGAATTAGAAAAAACTCAATCTGAACTTGCTGAACAAAAAGATAAGTATTTAAGATTAATGGCTGAGTTTGAAAATTACAAAAGAAGAACTTCAAAAGAAAGATTAGAACTCATTCAAACTGCTGGTAAAGATGTTTTAGTTTCTTTATTGGATGTTTTAGATGATGTTGATAGAGCAGAAAAACAATTGAATTCAAGTGATGATATAGAAGTTCAAAAAGAAGGCATTCAATTAGTATTTAATAAAATCAGATCTACCTTATACTCAAAAGGTATTAAGTCTATGGATAGTATTCAACAAGAATTTGATGTTGAAAAACATGAAGCTATCACAGAAATTCCTGCACCAACTAAAAATCTTGTTGGTAAAGTAATTGATGAAGTTCAAAAAGGATATTTACTCAACGATAAAATTATTCGTTTTGCCAAAGTAGTTGTTGGCAAGTAATGAGTTGAATGGTTAATTGGTCAATCAAAAAATCAATCAACCTATTAACTAATCAACTAATATATAATAATGAAAAGAGATTACTACGAAATATTAGGAGTTACTAAATCTTCGAGTGCTGATGAAATAAAAAAAGCATATCGAAAAACTGCTATGCAATTTCACCCAGATAGAAATCCTGGAGATAAGGCTGCTGAAGAAAAATTCAAAGAAGCTGCTGAAGCTTATGAAGTATTGAGTGATGCCGATAAAAAAGCTAAGTATGATAGATTTGGTCATCAAGCATTTGGTCCAGGAACTGGTGGTGGTGGATTCCATAACACTAATATGGAAGATATTTTCAGCCACTTTGGAGATATTTTTGGTAGCAACGATATGTTTGGTAGTTTTTTTGGTGGTGGTGGAAGAAGTGGAGGAAGATCTAGCCAACCAACAGGACAACGAGGTAGTAATTTAAGAATAAAACTAAAACTGAATTTTGCAGAAATAGCAAGTGGTGTTACAAAGCAAGTTAAAGTTAAAAAACATGTTGCTTGTAATACTTGTGGTGGTAATGGAGCAAAAGATAAAAGCAGTTTTCAAAAATGTGGAACTTGTGGAGGTAATGGTCAAGTAAAAAGAGTACAAAATACTTTTTTAGGACAAATGCAAACTGTTACAACTTGTCCAACTTGTAATGGTGAAGGTTCAACCATTACTGCAAAATGTGGTTCTTGTAAAGGTGAAGGAAGAGTGTTTGGAGAAGAAATGATTAATATTGAAATTCCTGCTGGTGTACAAGAAGGCATGCAATTAAGCATGAGTGGAAAAGGAAATGCAGGTGAAAGAGGAGGTTATCCAGGAGATTTAATTATTCAAATACAAGAAGAAGCACATCCTGAATTAGAAAGAGAAGGATTAAATGTAGCATACGACTTACACCTTACTTTTTCTGATGTTGTTTTTGGCACAGAGGTTGAAGTGCCCACTATTACTGGTAGAGCAAAAGTAAAAATTCCTGCTGGAACACAAAGTGGTAAAATACTACGTTTAAAAGGAAAAGGTTTTCCTGAAGTTCAAGGCTATGCAAAAGGAGATCAGTTAATACAAATAAGTGTTTGGACACCTCAACATGTGAGTTCTGAAGAAAAAGAAATGTTGGAAAAACTACATAACAGTCCAAACTTTAAACCCAACCCTGATAAAAAAGATAAAAGCTTTTTCGATAAAGTGAAGGAGGCTTTTAGTTAGATTAAATTATAGAATTTACAAAGAGAGCCACAACATTGTTGCGGCTCTCTTTGTATCATTAATAAAAAATCATCTAAACTTTTACCATCCAACCATGATTATCAGGAATACGTGAGTATTTGATATCGTCCATAGTTTTTCTTAATTGATGTGCAATTTTAAAAGTATCTACATCAAAAGGCATTTTAAAATCACCATAACCAAGTTCTTTTATTGGAGCTATTGTTGCTGCAGTTCCACAACCAAAAACTTCATTCAACTTTCCATTTTTGTAAGCTTCAACAACTTCATCAATGCTTAATTTTCTTTCTTGAACTTCAATACCCATTTCTCTTAACAATACAATAGCACTATTACGAGTTACGCCATTTAAAATTGTTCCTTCACTCAATTCTGGTGTTACAGCAACTCCATCAATAATAAACATTACGTTCATCATACCCACTTCTTGTAACCATTTATGTTCAAAAGCATCAGTCCATAAAACTTGATCATAACCTTTTGCTCTGGCTTCTTTTGCAGCAATCATGCTGGTTGCATAATTACCTGCATTTTTAGAAAATCCTGCTCCACCTTTTACAGAACGAGAATATTTTTCTTCTACATAAATCTTCATTGGAGAAGTGTAATATGGACCAGAAGGACTTAATAAAATTAAGAATTTGTATGTATCTGAAGGTCTTACTCCCAATAAAGTATCAGTAGCAAACATCAAAGGACGAATGTACATAGTGTGATCTTCTTTATAAGGAATCCAATTCTTATCTAAAGCAATCAATTGTTTCATGCCATCCATAAAAATTTCTTCAGGAATGGTTGGCATACACATTCTTTCAGCAGAAAGATTGAATCTTTTAAAATTTTCTTGTGGTCTAAAAATATAACCATTACCATCAGCATCTTTATAGGCTTTAATCCCTTCGAAAATACTTTGTCCATAATGCAAGGCAGCTAAAGAAGGTTCAATTACAAGGGGTTGATAAGGTTTAATCTCAACATTTTTCCATTCTCCATTTTCATAATCAGCTTCAAGCATATGATCGCTGAAATATTTACCAAAAGGAATATTCTCTAAATTAATGTCATTTAACTTACTCCTTTCTACACGTGTAATGTTAATATCAATATCTGTTTCCATAGCTATATATTTGATGCAAAATTAAAGTAAAAACTAACAACTGTTAACATAAAATTAGTTATGAGTTTTAATGAAACAAAATTACCCAATTTTTTAATTTCAGATTTATATAAAAATGTGCTGATAAGCAGTACTAAAATGCCAATGCCAACTAAGAAAGCTCAAAATAAACCTGAGACTAAAAATTTAGTAGAATATTTAGGAGAAAATAAAAAAAACATTGTAATTATTGTAGAAGATAAAGAAGTAGTTTTTATAACCGATGAAAAATTACAACTATTAACTAATCTATTACAAGCTTGTAATTTAAGCTTAGCTGATGTGGCTATAATAAATATTGCTAATAAAAATTTGAATTATTCAACTATTAAAAAAGAACTTCAATTTAATAATCTTTTGATGATGGGTATTAATATTAAACAATTTGAGTTACCACTTATCTTTTCAAAAAATAAAGTGCAACAATTCAATAATTCAAACCTTCTCATAACAGAAAATTTAAGTGATTTATTAGGAAATTCTACAGAAGTGAAAACAGAGAAAAAAGCATTGTGGAATGCTTTAAAAATTATGTTTAACATTAAATAATTATGACCACATTAATTTTTGCTACCAATAATAAAAATAAAGTTGAGGAGATTAGAAAAGTGATTGGGAATAAATTCGACATTATCACCCTAGAAGAAGCTGGTATTGACATTGATATTCCAGAACCTCATGATACCATTGAAGAAAATGCTGTTGAAAAATCAACTTTTATTTATAAACTCACTGGTAAAAATGTATTTGGTGAAGATACTGGTTTAGAGATTGAAGCTTTGTATAATGAACCTGGAGTATTAAGTGCTCGTTATGCTGGAGATGAAAAAAGTCATCAAAAAAATATTGAAAAAGCATTACTGAATTTAAAAGGAATAGAAAATAGAACGGCTCAGTTTAAAACTATTATTTCTTTAGTAATCAATGGCAAACAATCGATGTTTGAAGGCATTTGCAAGGGAAAAATTACAACCGAAATAAAAGGGAATAATGGTTTTGGTTACGACCCAATTTTTATTCCAGATGGCAGCAACAAAACTTTTGCAGAAATGAATTTGGAAGAAAAAAGCATTTTCAGTCATAGACGAAAAGCAACAGATAAATTAATTGCATATTTATCGATCTAACCTTATTTTCACAAAATAATATTTTATATGAACAAAAAATTATTTTTTTCTCTAGTTAAACAATTTTTATTAATTACTATAATAACAATTTTCATTAGTTCTTGTACAAAATCTACTGATACAATAACCAGTTCTACTACTACTAATGTTGCAAATAAATTAGATACATTAAATGTTGCTTATGGTACTGAAGCTACTCAAAAAATGGATATTTATTTACCACCAAATCGTTCAGATGCCAATACAAAAGTTTTTGTTATGATTCATGGTGGAGCTTGGACTTCTGGTGATAAATCTGATTTTAATACTACTATTCCAACTATTCAATCTGGTTTAAGCAATTATGCAATAGTTAATGTAAATTATAGATTAGCTGCAGTACCTTCAACAAACCTCTGGCCAACACAAATTAATGATATCAATACAGCATTTGATTACATTATTGCCAATGCAAATTATTATCATTACAACCCAAGTAAAATAGTTGTAATGGGTGCAAGTGCTGGTGCACATTTAGGATTATTAAAAGCTTATAAATACAATACTAATAATAGAATAAAAACAGTTGTAGATTATTTTGGACCAACAGATATGACAGATTTATATAATTTTCAAGTAGGAATACAAAAACAATTATTTGAATTATTTATGGGAGGCACACCTACCACAGCAGCTACAACATATACAAATGCTAGTCCTTTGTTAGCTGTTAATTCAACTGTTCCTCCAACAATTATTTTTCATGGAACTGCAGATAATGTAGTACCTATTTCTCAAAGCACAAGATTAAAAACTGCTTTACAATCTTCTGGGGTTATTAATCAATACAATGAATATGCAGGTGAAGGTCATGGATTTGGACCAACAAATTCTTTGGATGCCTTTAATAAATTTGTTGCTTTTTGTTTAGCAAATAATCTTTAAACAATATTTACTTCTCGTTCTAAGTCTATTCCAAATTTTTTTAAAACACTTTCTTTTATTGCAGTGCTTAAATCAAAAATTTCTTTTCCTTTAGCATTACCATAATTTACTAATACTAAAGCTTGTTTATCATGACAACCATAATCATCTTTTCTAAATCCTTTCCAACCACATTGTTCTATTAACCATCCTGCTGCAACTTTAAATAGATTATTTTTTGTTGAATAAATTGGAATTATTGGAAACTCTTTTTTAAGTTGGTTACAAATTTCTTCAGTTGCAATTGGGTTTTTAAAAAAGCTTCCAGCATTTCCAATTTCTTTTGGATTAGGAAGTTTTGACGAACGAATATTAATAACTGCTTGTGAAATAATTTTTGCATTCAAAGTACTACAATTCAATTTTTCTAACTCCTCTTTAATTGCACCATAAGCTATATTATATTTTGGTTGTTTATTTAGTTTAATAGTAACATTTAAAATTATGTATTGATTTTTAAGTTTGGTTTTAAATATACTTTCTCTATAATCAAATGCACAATCATTTAAACTAAAAATTTTAATTTTATTTGATTGAATATGTAAAGCTTCTAATTCAAAAAATACATCTTTCAATTCAACTCCATAAGCTCCTATATTTTGTAAAGGAGCTGCTCCAACAGATCCAGGAATCAAACTCAAATTTTCAATTCCAGAATAATTATTTTTTATACAATATAAAACCAAATTATGCCAAACCTCACCTGCTGCTGATTTTATGTAGTAATAATTTTTGTCTTCTTTCAATAGCTCAATTGACTTTAAATTGTTTTTCAAAATCATTCCATCAAAATCTTTTGTAAATAAAATATTACTTCCTTCACCAATAATTAAAAAAGGAATTTTATTTTGTTGAACATGAGTTAATACTTCTGAAACTTCGTCAGTAGAATTAAATTCAACAAAATGTTTTGCATTAACATTAATCCCAAAACTATTAAAAGGTTTAAGTGAAATATTATTAAGAATTTCCATAAGTTTAAATTCATTACAAATTAACAGTTACAAACTTAAAGTTGAATACATAAAAAAGGCTGTCTCAGTGAGACAGCCTTAAAATTTTTATTTATGGTTGAGATTAATATCTGTTATATCCACCGCCTCCGCTGTTTCCACCAGAGTTTCCACCGCCTCCGCGATTTCCACCACCATATCCACCGCCTCCGCGATTTCCACCA
>JAYVBS010000186.1:0-6655 GCA_043750315.1 Chitinophagaceae bacterium | reverse complement strand
GATCATTTAGGTGATATGGATTTTAAAGTAACTGGTACTCGTGATGGAATTTGTGGTGTGCAAATGGATATTAAAGTTGATGGGTTAAGTATGGATGTTATGAGAGAAGCTTTAAACCAAGCAAAAACTGGTCGTTTACATATTTTAAATGCAATGTATGAATGTATACCAGCTCATAGAGAAGAAGTGAAACCACACACACCACGAATGGTTAAAATAATTATCGATAAAGAATATATTGGAGCAGTAATTGGACCTGGTGGAAAAATTATTCAAGAAATTCAAAGAGAAACTGGTTGTACAGTTAATATAGAAGAAGTGGGCAATACTGGTGAAGTAAGTATTTTCTCTGCCGTTAAAGAAAATATGCAAAAAGCTATTGATTGGATTAATGGCATTACTGCAGTTCCTCAAGTAAACGAAACTTATGAAGGCACTGTAAAAAGCATAAAAGAATTTGGTGCTTTTGTAGAATTCTTGCCTAAAAAAGAAGGGCTATTACACATAAGTGAAATCAGCTGGTCTCGTTTAGATACTATGGATGGAGTGTTTAGAGAAGGAGATAAAATAAAAGTAAAATTGTTAGACATAGATCCTAGAACTGGGAAATTTAAATTGAGCCGAAAAGCTTTAATGCCAAGACCAGAAAGACCTCAAATGGATAGACCTCAACAAAGAGATAACGATTCTCCAAATAATTAATATTTTAATCCCCAATGAGAATTGGGGATTTTTTTTAATTTATTTCTCGTTAAAAAAGATTTACTTTACTTTTTGTTTAAATTAATTAATGCATTTTAAGAGTTACATACAACGTTTTATTGCATCATGTTTTTTGTTAGTTTTTATTTTAGCTGCAACTCCTAAAAGATTTTTACATTCAATATTTGCAGATCACAAAGACGTTGTTTCAGCAAAAGTAAATAACAAAAATCATACAACTTTTTCAAATCAATCCTATCATTGTGAGATAGATAATTTGGTTGTCGAACTACCTTTTTTTAATTCAATAATCTTTTTTCTTCCTACTTCAATTAAATATATTGCACAATTTAAAGAGCATTATATTTATATTAGTGTAGATAATAATCGTATTGAAGATTATTTAAGAGGCCCACCTATTCATTGCTAATTTAAGATACATTTTTTGAAGCCCATTCACACTGAAGTTGAAGTTGGGTTATTATTTATTTACATTAATTATTTGCAATGAAATCTACTTTAATTTTTATATTATCATATATCTTTTTTATTTATAATTCAAATTCAACTACCCCAATATTTTTAGATATTAATTCAAGTTTAACTGGCAAAATCATCGATAGTAAAACCAAAGAACCACTAGAAGGTGCAAGTATTTTTATTCACGATATTAAATTTGGAACTATTAGTAAGAAAGATGGTTTTTATCAAATCAACTCATTTAAATCTGGTAAATATTTAGTTGAAGTTAGGTACCAAGGCTATGCTAGTATTATTGAAAACATTGAAATTACTGGTAATACTGTTATGAACTTTTATTTGATTGAAACTGTTGTTGAACAAAAAGCTGTAACAATTACAGGCACCACAACAGCAACCAAAATAAAAAACATATCACAACCAGTTTCTATAGTTTCTAAAACGGATTTATTTAATAATTCATCTACAAATATTATTGAAGCTTTGTCGAAAACTGTAAATGGTTTTTCAATTTTTAGTATGGGTCCTGCAATTTCTAAACCTATTATTCGAGGCTTAGGTTCTAATAGAATGATAACCATAAACGATGGAGTGAGACAGGAAGGACAGCAATGGGGCGATGAACATGGAATAGAAATTGATGAGCAAAGTGTTCATCAAGTTGAAGTGTTAAAAGGGCCAGCATCTTTAATGTATGGCAGCGATGCAATTGCTGGGGTTTTAAATATTATTTCAAATAAAACTGTTCAAGCAAACACTATTCATGCTAATGTTTCAAGTTCTTATTTAAATAACAATAAAATGTTTACCCTACATACCAATGTTGCTGGAAATTTTAACAAAGGGTTTAATTGGAATTTGTATAATAGCATTAAATCAGCAGGTGATTATGAAAATAAATTTGATGGCAAAGTGTTGAATAGTCGTTTTAATGAAAAAAATTTTGGTGGATATATTGGGTTGAATAAAAATTGGGGCTACTCTCATTTAATATTTAGCAATTTCAATCAAAAATTAGGCATCATTACAGGAGCAAGAGATGCAGTTACTGGTCAATTTTTAGTGTATCCTGAAACTACTAAAGAACATATAGCAACTAGTGCAGAACTGAATAGCAGAGATGTTTTGGTTCCTTATCAATCCATTAATCATACAAAAATTTCACTCGATAATAATTTTATTTTTTCTGATGGCAGACTCACTTCAAACATCGCCTACCAACATAATAAAAGAAAAGAATTTGGTGATGTAGATGCTCCTTCAACTCCTGATTTATTTTTCGATTTACAAACTCTTAATTACAATTTTCAATATCATTTCAACGAGCATAAAGGCTGGAAAACTAGTTTGGGAATGAATGGAATGTTTCAACAAAATAAAAATCTTGCTGAAGAAGTTCTGATTCCTAATTACAAACAATTTGATATTGGTGGATTTGTTGTTACTAAAAAATCATTTGAAAAATTTACAACAAACTTTGGTGTACGATATGATTATAGAAGTTTGAATTCAGATGAATTGGTTGAAGGAAACAATATTAGATTCAAACAAATGGATAATTCATTTAAAAACATTACAGGTAGTGTTGGATTAGCTTATCATGTAAATGATGAAGTTACCTTGAAACTTAATTTAGCAAGGGGTTTCAGAGCACCTAATATGATTGAATTAAGTAGTAATGGTGCACATGGAGGAACCAATAGATATGAATATGGCAACAAAAATTTGCAATCAGAAAATTCTTATCAATTAGATGCAGGAATGGAAATTAATTCTGAACACATTAGTTTTACATTGAACACATTTTATACATCCTTCAACAATTTTATTTTTACCAGTAAATTGACAAATTCTGTTAGTAATGATTCAATGATCAATCATAATGGTCAAGATTTATTTGCTTTTCAATACAAGCAATCAAATGCAACATTTTGGGGTTTCGAAGCAAACTTAGATTTTCATCCACACCCATTAGATTGGTTACATTTAGAAAATAGTTTTTCTTATGTAAGGGGAAGATTTAATGATAACAATTTCGGTTCAAGAAATGTTCCATTTATTCCACCAGCAAAATTATTGACTGATATTAAAGTTGAACTTAAAGGAAAATCAAAACCTTTCAGTAATACTTTAATTAAATTGGAAATTGAAAATCAATTTTCACAAAATAATATTTTTTCATCAGTAAACACTGAAACTGTTACACCAGCTTACACATTAATTAATATGGGTATTGGCACCGATATTAAAATTGGAATTCATCAAAAAATAAATTTCTATTGCAGTATAAACAACATTGCAGATGTGGCTTATCAAAATCATTTAAGTCGTTTAAAATATACCGATATTAATAATGCTACTCAAAAAATGGGTGTATTTAATATGGGTAGAAACTTCAGTTTAAAAATTAATATTCCATTAAGCTTTAATCTATAATAAATTTTCATTTACTTTTAAGGAATGGAGATAATGCATATTAGTGCCGAATGTTACCCTATGGCGAAAGCTGGTGGTTTAGGCGATGTTGTTGGAGCCTTGCCTAAATATCAAAATCAAGCAGGTCATTTTGCTAAGGTTGTAATGCCAATGTATAAAACAAAGTTTTTATATGCTAATCAATTCGAAGTTGATTTTAAGGGTGCTGCATATTTAGGAGATTTATATTTTGAATTTACAATTATTAAAGAAGCAACAAATCAATTGGGTTTCGATTTATACTTGGTAGATATTAATGGCTTATTAGATAGAGAAAAAATTTATGGTTATGATGACGATTCAGAAAGGTTTACTGCCTTTCAAATTGCAGTAATCACTTGGATGAATAGTTGGGATCATAGTCCAGATATTGTTCATTGTCACGATCATCATACTGCATTAATTCCATTTATGATGAAGCATTGTTTTGCTTTTCAATCAAAACTTAGCAAAGTTCCAACAATTGTAACTATACATAATGCACAATACCAAGGTTGGATGAGTTGGGAAAAAAGTCATTACATTCCTCATTGGGATACTTGGAAATATGGATTGTTAGATTGGAAGAATATGATTAATCCACTTGCTTCAGGTATAAAAAATGCTTGGCGAGTTACAACTGTTAGCAATAGTTATTTAGACGAGCTTAAACAAAGCAGCAACGGTTTAGAAAAACTTTTTATATATGAAAGAAATAAAAGTTTTGGTATCTTGAATGGCATTGATAATGATGTGTGGAATCCAAAAACTGATACTTATCTAAAGAATCATTTTACAGCCAAAACTGTTACAAATGGAAAAGTAGCAAACAAGAAAATTATTTGTGAAAACTTTGAGATTAATGCAGAATTGCCACTCTTTGTTTTTATAGGAAGACTAGTTGGGGAGAAAGCTGCAGATATTTTGCCAGAGGCTATTCAACAAATTTTTACACAACTAAAAGAACAATGTTGTGTAGTAGTTTTAGGAAGTGGTGATCCAGTTGTAGAAGCACAATTAACAAGCTTTAATGTGCCTTTTAAAAATTATTTTAATGCATATATTGGTTATAATGAATCCTTATCTCATGTTCTTTATGCAGGTGCAGATTTTTTATTAATGCCCAGCAGGGTAGAACCTTGTGGGTTAAATCAAATGTATGCAATGCGATATGGCACTGTGCCAATAGTAAGAAGCACAGGTGGGTTAAAAGATACCGTTATTGATTTGGGAGATGAAGGAGGATATGGAATTAGATTTAATCAAGCAACTGTTGGGGATATTTTATATAGTGTACAAAGAGCAATTGATTTATACAACGATAAAAAATTATTAGCGACCATTAGAAAAAGGATGATGAATATTGATAATAGTTGGGAGAAAACTGTTGCCAATTACGATGCCATTTATAACTTTTAAATTAGGTTATAATAAAATTCCCTGTAAAAAGAAATAAGCCATGCTAAAATAAATTAGCAAACCAGTAACATCTACTAAAGTAGCAACAAATGGTGCAGATGAAACTGCTGGATCTGCTCCTAATTTTTTTAATAGCAATGGTAACATACTACCACTGAGGGTTCCCCAAAGCACAACACCAATTAAAGAAAAACCAACTGCTAAAGCAATTAAATCATAATGTTGGCCATATACATTTGGTATAATTTGATGCCAAACAATTACCCTAAAATATCCAATAATTCCTAAAATTGTTCCTAATATAATTCCACTAACAATTTCTCTTTTTAATACTCTATACCAATCTCCAATTGTAATATCACCTACAGCCATAGCTTGTATAATTAAAGTAGATGCTTGACTGCCACTATTACCACCACTACTAATAATTAAGGGAACAAATAATGCTAAAACAATGGCTTTAGAAATTTCTCCTTCAAAATGCCCCATAACACTAGCTGTTAGCAACTCTCCTAAAAATAATACAATTAACCAAACCACTCTTTTTTGTAGTAATTTAAATAAAGGAGTATCTAAATAAGGTTCTGTTAAAGCTTCGGTTCCTCCCATTTTTTGCATATCCTCACTAAACTCTTCATTGGCTACCCAAAGCATATCATCTATTGTTACAATTCCTAAAAGTTTATAATTATCATCGGTTACAGGTAATGCAACTCTATTATTCATTTTAAAAACAGTGGCAGCATGTTCTTGATCATCAGTAACATTTAAAGCAACCCCTCTTTCATCCATTAATTCTTCAACTTTTTTATCTGGAGTTGCTAGTATAATATCTTTAATTCTAATATCATCAAGTAAAACACCATGTTCATCTATTACATAAATAACATCAATGGTTTCACTATTTTTTCCATGCTTTCTTATGGTATCAAATACCTCAGCAATGGTGTTATGTGCAAAAACATACACATAATCTGGTGTCATCAATCTGCCAACACTATCTTCAGGGTAACCTAAAAGCGAAAGAGTTATTTTTCTTTCTTCAGGATTAAGCAATTTTATTAAATCTCTTATAGCAGCATTCGGCAACTCTTCTAAAAAATCTGTTCTATCATCTGCAGGTAATTCATTTAATAGTTCAGCAGTTTTGTTAGGGGGAAGTTCCTTTATAATAAGTTTTTGTGTAGATAGGTCAAGAATTTTAAAAACCTTAGAAGCCCTATGAACACTCATGTTGGCAATAATGGGTGCTTCGTAACCCTTATTATTATATACCAAATCGGCAACATCACTGATGTTTTGTTCATTTAAAAAATCTGCAATCAACATTGGGTTTTGTTGGTTGATGATTTCTTTAAACTGATCTTGTAAACTTATAGTTTCTATTTCCAAACTCATAGTTCAAAGTTAAATGATAAGACCTTTAAACCTTAATAGTTTTACTAAATAAAGATTTTATCAATTTCTTTTTTCTACAATTACTTTTACAATAAATTAAGAATATGATTTTACCTTGTTTAAGTATTGCAATTTCTAGTAACAAAGGCAAAGGTGTTTTTGCATCTGAAAAAATTAAGGCTAATACAACAATTGAAATTTC
>JAYVBS010000185.1:0-2866 GCA_043750315.1 Chitinophagaceae bacterium | reverse complement strand
TTATTGCACCACTTCCTCCAGGTGTTACTGAAGGAATTAATTATGAAGCTAATGCAACAGTTGCTACACTTGTATTATATGCACCAAACAAATCTAATATTACAGTAATTGGTGATTTTAATAATTGGATAGAATTATCTAGTTATCAAATGAACAGAACAGCAGATGGAAAATATTTTTGGATAAAGTTAACAGGCCTAACGTCTGGTGTTGAATATGCATACCAATATGTTATAGATGGGACTTTAAAAGTTGCAGATTATAACTGCGAAAAAGTGTTAGATCCTTGGAACGATCAATATATTCTTTCTACAACTTACCCTAACTTAAAACCTTATCCTGTAAATAAAACTACAGGAATTGTAAGCATATTACAAACAAATAAACCCGCGTTCAACTGGCAATATTCATTAACAAAACCTAACAAAAAGAATTTAATTATTTATGAAATGTTATTAAGAGATTTTTTAACTAATCATGATTTTCAAACTTTAAAAGATTCAATAAATTATTTAAAAAAAATAGGTGTTAATGCAATTGAATTAATGCCAATTACTGAATTTGAAGGAAACAAAAGTTGGGGTTATAATCCTGCTTACTTTTTTGCCCCTGATAAATATTATGGTACTGAAACTGCAGTTAAATTATTCATAGATGAGTGTCATAAAAATGGTATTGCTGTAATTCTAGATATGGTATTGAACCATTCTTTTGGTAGTAACCCAATGGTGCAAATGTATTGGGATGCTGCAAATAGCAAACCTGCAACTAATAGTCCATGGTTTAATCCTGATGCTAAACATCCTTATAATGTTGGATACGATTTTAATCATGAAAGTCAAGCTACTAAAGATTTTGTAGACAGGGTAATGACCCATTGGTTAACAAAGTATAAACTAGATGGATTTAGATGGGATTTATCTAAAGGATTTACACAAACAAATAGTGGTTCAAATGTTGGGTTGTGGGGTAATTATGATGGTAGTAGAATTACAACTTGGAAAAGAATTTATGATAAAATGCAAACGATTTCTCAAAACTCATATTGTATTCTAGAACACTTTGCTGCAAATGATGAAGAAACAGAATTATCTAACTATGGCATGTTGTTATGGGGAAATGCAAATTATCAATTCAATCAAGCAAGTATGGGGTACTCTTCAGATAGTGATTTTGGAAGTTCGTTAAGTACATCTCGTGGTTGGAGTAATGCACATTTAGTAGGCTATGCAGAAAGTCATGATGAAGAAAGATTAAATTATAAAAACCTTGCTTATGGCAACGTAAATGGTGGCTATAATGTAAATGATACCAATACCGCTTTAAGACGCCAAGAAATGGTTGCAGCATTTGCAGGTGGAATGCCAGGTCCTAAGATGATTTGGCAAATGGGAGAATTGGGATATGATTACTCTATTAATTATTGTACAAATGGAACAATTAATGCAAATTGCAGGTTAGATGATAAACCAGTTAAATGGGATTATTATCAAAATGTGAATAGGAAGAAAATTTATAATGTGTATTCCAAAATTTTTGCTTTAAGAAATTTTCCAACGTATTCATCTGCGTTTATGGTGAATTCTGTAACTGCGTCACTTTCATCTTCTATTAAACAAATTCATTTCGGTGATGGAAATTTAAAAGTAGTTATTGTGGGTAATTTTGGTGTTTCAACAACACCAACCTTAGTAACATTTCCTAACACTGGAACTTGGTACGATTATTTAAATAATACCACTGTAAATGTTACCAACACATCACATGGTGTGTTATTATTACCTGGAGATTATTTTATTTATACTGATAAAGATGCTAATGCTGTTATTTTAAATTCTGGAGAAAATCCATTACCAACAATTCCTGTACGAGTTACAGATTTAAAATTATCAGTAAGCCCAAATCCAATTAAGTCAAACGCAACATTAAATTATGAACTGCCAATTAGTGGTATAGTTAATTTAAGAATGTTAGATATTAATGGAAAAGTAATGTCTAATTTATTTTCTGGATTTAAATCAAGAGGTAAACAACAATATCTATTAAATACATCAAATTTAGAAATGGGCAGGGCAGTTAATGGCTTGTATTTAATACAACTTGAAATTAATGGAAATAAACAAACTTCAAAAGTTATTGTAGCCAACTAGTGCAACTATAAACGAATGAATTTTGTCTTTTATAATGAGTACTTAAAGCTAATGAACGTTAATTTTTTTAAACAACTGTGAAGATATTAAATAACAATAAATAAATACAACTATGAATTTGAAACGACTGCTAATTGTCATTTTGTTGCCTTTGTTTGTGCTACAAGCAAATGCTCAGGACAAGATGGTTACTGGTAAAGTAACTAATGCAACAGGTGCACCTATTGCTGGTGCAACAATAAAAGTGAAGGGTGGAAAATCACTTGGCTCTACAAACTCGGATGGAACATTTTCTGTAAAAGCTCCAGCAAATGCAGTTCTTGAAATTGTTTCAGTTGGCTTTGCTACTGGTCAAATGGCAGTACCTGCAAATGGTGAAATGAATTTTTCTTTACAACCAAGTGTTACAGATTTAGATGAAGTAGTAGTAATTGGTTATGGTACTGCTAAAAAGAAAGATTTAACTGGTTCTATTGCTGTGGTTTCAGCAAAGGATTTTGTAAAAGGGCAGTTAACTACGCCTGAGCAATTAATTTCTGGTAAAGTTGCTGGGGTTTCAATTACACCTAATGGTGGAGCTCCAGGAAGTGGCTCTGTAATTCGTATCAGAGGTGGTGCTTCTTTAAATGCAAGCAACGATCCTTTAATAGTTATTGATGGAGTGCCAATTGGTCCTAATGGAATTTCTGGTTCTGCAAATGCATTAAGTTTAATTA
>JAYVBS010000184.1:0-6688 GCA_043750315.1 Chitinophagaceae bacterium | reverse complement strand
ATGATAATTGTTCAACCATTTTAATCTACCAACCAGCAACAGAATCATCACCTCTTTTATCAGCAACAGCTTCAATTATTTTATTGTTGATTTTAAGTAATTCAACCCTTCCAATAGCATCTCTAAACTTAATGGTATAGCCCATTTTTGAAAGTTGGTCTGTGGCTGTTTGATTAAATCCTTTTTCAAAATAAACTTCATCGGGCAACCATTGATGATGAAATTTGGGTAGATTAACTGCATCAACAGCCGATAAATTAAAATCAATAATATTTACTATGGTTTGAAAAACTGAAGTTGGAATAGTTGTTCCACCTGGTGTGCCAACAACTAAAAAAGGTTTTTTGTTTTTTAGTACTAGGGTAGGCGTCATACTACTCAACATTCTTTTATTAGGTGCAATAGCATTTGCTTTACCACCAACAGCACCAAATAAGTTGGGTACTCCTGGTTTAATACTAAAATCATCCATTTCATTATTTAATAAAAATCCTGCTCCACTTACAACTGTTTTAGAACCATAATTGGCGTTTAATGTTGTTGTAATAGCAACCATGTTGCCATCATTATCTATAACACTAATATGTGTTGTTTGTTCACTTTCTGTAATGCTTCCAGCAGTAATTTGAGTACTCAATGTTGTCTTTAAACTGTCATAATCTTTCATTCTTTCTTTTAAATAACTTTGACTCAGTAAAGTTTTTACAGGCACTTTTACAAAATCTGGGTCTCCCAAATGTGTTGCCCTATCTGCATAAGCCCTTCTTTCTGCTTCAATCATCAACTGAACAGTTTTAGCTGTACCATATTTTTTTTCAGATAACTTTCTTTCTTCTACTATTTTTAACAACTGACCCAAAATAATTCCTCCACTACTTGGTGGGGGCATTCCAATAATTTCATGGCCCTTATAATTTAAACTTAAAGGCTTTCTCCAAACAGCTTTATAATTTTTCAAATCTTCTTTAGAAATAATACCATTTCCTTGTTTCATTTCAGCAACAATATAATCTGCAGTTGCACCTTCATAAAATCCTTTCTTACCATTATCTCTAACACGTTTTAAAGTATTACTAAGTTCTGTTTGAATTAAAGTATCACCTTTTTTCCATAAAGTATTTTTTTGAAATACAGTTTTATGATGATTATATTTTTCAAATGGTTCTTGTAATTTATTCAAAAGATCTGCTTCTCTTTCAGTTATTGCAAAACCTTTTTCAGCAATATCAATTGCAGGTTGAATTATTTTTTTAAATGGCAGTTTTGCAAAGGGCAGAATTTCAAAAATTCCAGCAATTGTTCCTGGAATACCTGATGCAAATGCACTATTTTGTGAAAGTTGAAGATTAGGATTTTCTTTTTCATCTAAATACATTTTTTCATAAGCCTTTTGTGGAGCAGTTTCTCTAAAATCTAAAGCTAAAAGTTTACTTTTTGTTTTTGCAACCATAAAGCCACCACCACCAATATTCCCAGCTCTAGGATACACTACAGCTAAAACCAATTGGGTTGTAATAGCTGCATCAAATGCATTTCCTCCTTGTTGCATCATTTGAACGCCATATAAAGATGCTAATGGATGAGCACAAGCTACTGAGCCTTTAGTGTAATTTGCAGTTTTCGTAATTTCATAATTGAAATGGTCGATCTTCTTTTGTTGAATTGGCTGACTGCTTGCACAAAAAAAAGTTATAGAAATAGAAATGGTGAGGATAAATAATTTTATTTTTTTCATCGTTTTGTTTTTTGAGATATTCTAAAAGCAAATAATAATTTCAAACATTACATTTGTAACAATATTAAAACTAAAGCTAAAAATATGTCAGAAAAAATTAAAGTTGTTAATCCTGTTGTTGAATTAGATGGCGATGAGATGACTAGAATCATTTGGAAATTCATAAAAGACAAATTAATCTTACCTTATTTGGAATTAGATATTAAGTATTATGATTTGGGAATGGAATTTAGAGATGAAACCAACGACCAAGTTACAATTGATGCTGCAAATGCAATTAAACAATATGGCGTAGGCATTAAATGTGCAACTATTACACCAGACGAAGAACGTGTTGTTGAATTTAAGCTAAAACAAATGTGGAAGAGCCCAAATGGAACCATAAGAAATATTTTAGACGGAACTGTTTTTCGTGAACCCATTGTTTGTAAAAATGTACCTCGATTAGTTCCTAATTGGACAGCACCAATTTGTATTGGTCGCCATGCATTTGGTGATCAATATAGAGCAACAGATTTTGTAACAAAAGGCAAAGGAAAACTTACTGTAAAATTTGAAGGTGAAGATGGAACAATACAAGAATTTGAGGTTTTTAATTTTAAAGGTGATGGAGTTGCATTAGCCATGTACAATACTGATGAAAGTATTTATGGGTTTGCCAGAAGTTGCTTCAACACTGCATTGCAGAAGAAATGGCCTTTATATCTTTCTACAAAAAATACCATTCTTAAAAAATATGATGGAAGATTTAAAGACATTTTTGAAGAAGTGTATCAAAACGAATTCAAAGCTAAATATGCAGAAGCTAGTATAACTTATGAGCATCGTTTAATTGATGATATGGTGGCTAGTGCCTTAAAGTGGAATGGCAATTTTGTATGGGCTTGTAAAAACTATGATGGCGATGTGCAAAGTGATACAGTTGCTCAAGGTTTTGGTAGTTTAGGATTAATGACTTCAACCCTTGTAACACCTGATGGAAAAATTATGGAAGCTGAAGCTGCACATGGTACAGTTACTCGTCATTATAGAGAACACCAAAAAGGTAAACCCACTTCAACCAACCCTATAGCATCAATTTTTGCATGGACTAGAGGCTTAGAGTTTAGAGGAAAATTAGATGGCAATCAAAAACTCATAAATTTTTGTCATGCTTTAGAAACTGTATGTATTGAAACAGTTGAAAGCGGCAAAATGACTAAAGATTTAGCTGTTTGTATTCATGGTAATAAAGTTAACCATGGAGAGCATTATTTATATACTGAAGAATTTTTAGATGCTTTGGATAATAATTTAAAAGCCAAATTAGCTTAATTATAATATCACTATTTTGTAAAGCCACTGCTTTTGTAGTGGCTTTAATATTTGAAGAATAATATTTTCCACATTATAATTTTTATATAACATATCATTTACATTGCAACAAACTCAGTAATATTCTAAAAAATTGAATGAGTAAAGAAATTATGGCACAATCAAATTATACCGAAGCAGATATTAAAAGCCTCGAT
Organism: Chitinophagaceae bacterium; assembly: GCA_043750315.1. Lineage (GTDB taxonomy): Bacteria > Bacteroidota > Bacteroidia > Chitinophagales > Chitinophagaceae > CAIVPM01. Next base: position 3,442 of record JAYVBS010000184.1, on the reverse strand, counting down.
TGGAAAGAACACATTCGTTTACGCCCAGGTATGTATATTGGCAAACTAGGTGATGGTTCTGCTGCTGATGATGGAATTTATGTATTAGTTAAAGAAGTAATAGATAATTGTATTGATGAACATACTATGGGTTATGGTAGACATGTAGATGTAACATTAACTCAAAAAACTGTTATCATTCGTGATTATGGTAGAGGAATTCCTTTAGGAAAAGTTGTTGATGTAGTGAGTAAAATAAATACAGGGGCAAAGTATGATAGCAAAGCATTTCAGAAAAGTGTAGGGTTAAATGGTGTGGGTTCAAAAGCTGTAAATGCTTTGAGTAGTTATTTTAAAATTGAAAGTTTTAGAGAAAGAAAAACTAAAGTTGCTGAGTTTGAAAGAGGCGTTTTAACACAAGAATTTAAAGAAACAAAAACTGCTGAAGAAAATGGTACTTTAGTAACCTTTATACCAGATGAAAAAATTTTTCATAACTATAAATTTCTTCATGAATACTTAGATAATCAGTTTTGGAACTATTGTTATTTAAATGCAGGATTAGTAATCAATTTTAATGGAAAACGTTATGTGAGTAAAGATGGATTACTTGATTTGTTGAAAAGAAAAACCAATGAAGAAGAACTGAGATATCCAATCATTCATCTAAAAGCTGAGGATATTGAAGTGGCATTTAGTCATAATAACGATTATGGAGAAGATATATTTTCATTTGTAAATGGACAATATACAACACAAGGAGGCACACATTACCAAGCATTTAGAGAAGGATTTGTTAAAGTGATTAGAGATTATTATAAGAAAGATTATGAAGTTGCTGATATACGTCAAAGTATTGTTGCTGCTGTAAGTATAAGGGTACAAGAACCAATTTTCGAGAGCCAAACAAAAACAAAATTAGGTTCAAGTGTGGTGTACGAAAATGGCCCTAGTATGAAGAAATTCATAGAAGATTTTTTAGCTAAAGAATTAGATAATTTTCTGCACAGAAATACCAATATAGCCGACGCTTTAAAAAAGAGAATTGAGCAAAGTGAAAAAGAAAGAAAAGAACTTAGTGGTATTAGAAAATTAGCTAATGAAAGAGCTAAAAAAGCAAATCTTCATAATAAAAAGTTGAGAGATTGTCGTATTCATTTGAATGATGATCCACCAAGTAAAAACAAAGAAGATTTTAAAGCTTTACAACAAGAAAGTACCATTTTTATAACTGAAGGAGATAGTGCAAGTGGTTCCATCACTAAAGCAAGAAAAGTTGATACCCAAGCTGTATTTAGCTTACGTGGTAAACCATTGAATTGCTTTGGAATGACTAAGAAAGTGGTGTATGAAAATGAAGAATTTAATTTATTACAACATGCTTTAAATATTGAAGATGGGTTAGAAGGCTTGCGTTATAAAAACATTGTAGTAGCTACAGATGCTGATGTTGATGGTATGCACATTCGTTTATTATTGATGACCTTCTTTTTGCAATTCTTTCCAGATTTGGTAAAACAAAATCATGTATTCATTTTAGAAACACCATTGTTTAGAGTAAGAAATAAACAAGAAACTATTTATTGTTACGATGAAAGTGAAAAGCAAGATGCAGTAAAAAAACTAGGTAATAAACCAGAAATTACAAGGTTTAAAGGCTTAGGTGAAATTAGTCCTGAAGAGTTTGAAAGGTTTATTGCAGAGGATATGCGTTTGCAACCTGTTATTTTGGAGCAAGGTGATAATATACAAAAATTGTTAGAAGATTTTATGGGAAAAAACACACCAAGCAGACAAGAATTTATTATTAAGAATTTAAAAGTTGAAAGAGATTTAGTTGAAAGTTAATGGAAAATTTATGAGAAGTACCAGCACCTGGATTATTGTAGCAGCAATTATGTTGATATTAGATTTTTATATGTTTCAAGCCATAAAAACGGTAACACATTCAACTTCTGATAGAACAAAAAATTTTATTTTTTATTCATATTGGACGATATCAATAGCTACAATTATTTCTGTTCTTCTTTTTCCAAAACTACATCTTCTGCGAGCCTCAAAATTTTTTAGAAATTATGTTTTTGCCATTTTAGTTGGCTTGTTATTTGCAAAAATTGTTGCAGCCTTTTTCTTTTTGTTAGATGATATTAGAAGAATTTTATTATGGACAATGCAAAAACTATTTTCTGTAACTGGTGCTCAGTATATGTCTGAAGAAAACAGAATTTCGCGTTCAATATTTTTAAGTTGGTTAGGTTTAGGTTTTGGCAGCACTTTATTTGGTATTTTATTATTTGGGTTTAGTAATAAATATAATTTTCAAATTAAAAAACTAAAACTCTCATTTGCAAATCTTCCAATCGCTTTTAAAGGGTTTAAAATTTTACATATCAGCGATATTCATAGTGGCAGTTTTAATGATACAAAAGCTGTACAACATGGTGTTGACATAATTTTGCAACAAAATGCAGACATTATTTTGTTTACAGGAGATTTGGTAAACGACAGACATGATGAAGTATTAGAATATGTGCCAATTTTTAATCAGCTTAAAGCAAAATATGGTGTGTTTAGCATATTAGGAAACCACGATTATGGCGATTATGTTAAATGGCCATCGCTACAAGAGAAAGCAGAAAATCTAGAAAAGCTGAAACAAATTCAACAGCAAATGGGTTGGAAATTATTAATGAATGAACATGTGGCTTTAGAGAAAAACGGAGAAAAAATCGCATTAATTGGAATCGAAAATTGGAGCAATAAAGCTCGTTTTCCAAAGTATGGGAAATTGGAAAATGCCTATAAAGGCACCGAGCAATTTCCATTCAAAATATTGATGAGTCACGATCCTAGCCATTGGGACGCTGAAGTAAAACCTAAATATTCTGATATTGATTTAACACTATCTGGGCATACACATGGAATGCAATTTGGTGTTGAGTTGCCTTTCTTTAAATTTAGTCCTGTACAATGGGTATATAAACAATGGGCTGGATTATATGAAGAAGGCACACAAAAAATTAATGTAAATCGGGGGTTTGGATTTATTGGCTATCCTGGACGAGTTGGCATTTTACCAGAAATAACTGTAATAGAATTAGTTTAATTTAAGTATAAAACTTTCCATTAATCATCACTTTATCTATCAAATTGTCACCAAAGCAATACGGTAAATAAGCTAATGATGGTATAGGTTTTGTAAAAATTAAATTTGCTAATTTCCCTTTGGATATACTTCCTAAATCTTTTTCAACTTCCATTGCAAAAGCACCATTTATTGTAGAGGCATTGATAACTTCTTCTGGTAGCATTTTCATTTGAATACAAGAAAGTGCATTTACAAAATTCATATTTCCACTTGGGCTTGAACCTGGATTAAAATCACTGGCTAAAGCTATGGCACAACCTGCATCTATTAGTTGACGTGCTGGTTGAAATTGCATTTTTAAAAAGAAAGCTGCTG
>JAYVBS010000183.1:0-2871 GCA_043750315.1 Chitinophagaceae bacterium | reverse complement strand
AGGATAGATTTGATAAATGGTTTACACAAATAAGAGAAGTTATCAATAGTGAAGATACAGATGGTATTGATTTCTTACAAGATTTTAAAACCTCATTTCTTGCAGAAGAAATTTATGTGTACACACCAAAAGGTGAAATTAAAATGTTACCCAAAGGCAGTTCTGCACTTGATTTTGCATTCTCTATTCACTCTGCTGTTGGTAGTAAATGTATAGGTGCAAAAGTGCATCACAAACTAGTGCCTATTAGCCATAAACTACGTAGTGGAGATCAAATTGAAATTATTACTAGCAACAAACAAAAACCTAGTGAAGACTGGTTACAATATGTTGTTACAGCTAAAGCAAAAGGTAAAATAAAAGATGCCTTAAAAGAAGAAAAAAGAAAAATTGCTGAAGATGGAAAATATATTTTGCAAAGAAAACTAGAAGGCATAGGTGCAGCCTATACATCTGGAAATATAGATGAAGTGGCAACATTTTATAAACTAAGTTCTCAATTAGAATTGTTATATAGAATTGCCATAAAAAACATCGACCTCAAAGAATTAAAAGATTTTAAAGTAGTTGGTAATAAACTAGAACAACCTAAACCAATTATTGTTGAGAAAATAGAAACTGTTTACGATCCAAACAATAAACAACTTTCTAAAAAAGATACAGAGCTCATCATTTTTGGAGAAAGTAGTGATCAAATTCAATATCAATTAGCCAAATGTTGTAACCCTATTCCTGGAGATAATGTTTTTGGCTTTGTAAGTATTGGTAAAGGCATGGTAATTCATAGAACCAATTGCCCAAATGCCACACAACTCATGTCGAATTATGGACATAGAATTGTAAAAACCAAATGGGCTAAAAATAAAGAAATTTCTTTTTTAACTGGGTTAAAAATTATTGGTTTAGATGATGTAGGCATTGTAAATAAAATTACCAATATTATTAGTGGACAAATGAAAATTAATATTGCTGGTTTAAGTATAGAAAGTGATTCAGGCGTTTTTGAAGGGATGATAAAAGTTTTTGTAAGAGATAAAGAAGAACTAGAAGAATTAGTCGATAATTTAAAAAAGTTAGATGGCATTCAAACTGTTGATCGATTTGATGCTGAAGAATAATAGAATCAATTTTCATTTTCAATTATCTTGCACAAAGAAATTTAATCATGCACATTATTGAAGTTACCAATAAACAAACTGAAGAAGAATTTGTTTTAAGCAGTGTTATTATTAATAAAAACACTGCAAATTATATTCGGCCTATAGATAAAGAGATTAACGATATTTTCAATCCATCCATAAATAAAAACTTCAAATATGGAACTGCAAAAAGATGGGTTTTAAAAAATAATCAGAATCAACTAATTGGTAGAATAGCAGCTTTTACAAATTCTAAATACATTAATAAGGGAACAAATTTTGCAACAGGTGGCATTGGATTTTTTGATTGTGTTCATCAACAAATAGCTGCAAATTTATTATTCGATACTGCAAAAAAATGGTTGCAAGAACAAGGGATGCAAGCCATGGATGGCCCCATAAATTTTGGTGATAGAGATAAATATTGGGGATTAATGGTTGAAGGTTTTGATAAAGAACCAGTATATGGAATGCCATTTAATCCAACTTATTATCAGGAATTATTTGAAAATTATGGTTTCAAAAATTACTACAACCAGTATTGGTTTTCTATGAGTGTTGATGATGATTTGCCTGAAAAATTTCAGGAACGATATACAAAATTTATAACAAAATCAGATTATTCTTCAAAACATGTTGAACTTAATAATTTAGATAAATACGCTAGAGATTTTGTTGCAATTTATAATACAGCTTGGGCTCAGCATGGAGAAGCAAAAGCTATTACTTTGCCAGAAGTTCAATCGCTTTTTAAAACAATGAAACCCATAATGGATACTAGAGTAATGTGGTTTGCATATTATAAAGAAGAGCCTATTGCTATGTTTATTAGTGTTCCAGATGTAAATCAATATTTTAAATATTTTAATGGAAAACTAGGGTGGAAACAAAAAATTCATTTAATGTGGATGAAGTATACTTTGAAACGAAAAAAACTCATAGGATTAATATTTGGTGTTGTGCCAAAATATCAAGCATTGGGAATTGATAGTTTTCTTATACAATCTTGTGGTTATTTCATGCAACACAAAAATTGGTACGATAGCTATGAAATTGGCTGGGCTGGCTATTGGAATCCTAAAATGCATAACATTTATAAAAACCTTGGTGGATCACAAAGTAGACGAATGGTTACTTATCGTTTAATATTTAATGAAAACAATTATCCTTTTGAAAGACACCCCATAATGGAATACAAATAATTGCAAAACTTAACACATATCTTGAAAACTTATTCTGTTTTTTTGTGCTAAAAAATAGCTGAACCCTTAACTTGCAGCTTGTATGGATAAATTCATAGTTTCTGCACGGAAGTATCGTCCACAAGAGTTTAATACAGTTGTTGGTCAATCACATATTACAACTACTTTAAAGAATGCAATAAAGAACAATCAACTTGCACATGCATTTTTATTTTGTGGTCCAAGAGGTGTTGGTAAAACAACTTGTGCTAGAATTTTAGCTAAAACAATTAATTGTACAAATATTGATACTGAAGGCGAAGCTTGTAACACTTGTGTTAATTGCCAAAGCTTTAATGATGGAGGGTCTTTAAATATTCATGAACTAGATGCTGCCAGCAATAATTCTGTAGATGATATTAGAAGTTTAGTAGAGCAAGTTCGTTTTGCACCACAAGCAGGTAAGTATAAAGTTTATATTGTAGATGAGGTACACATGCTTAGTACAAGTGCATTTAATGCATTTTTAAAAACATTAGAAGAACCACCAA
>JAYVBS010000182.1:0-14807 GCA_043750315.1 Chitinophagaceae bacterium | reverse complement strand
TTAACAGCTGGTGCATTATCAGTGGGTGCTCCTGGAACGCAATCTTTCAGTGTAGGTGCTACTATTAATGTAGGTGCTAACCAAGCTGCTGGTAGTTATACAACTGCTACTCCTTTTAACGTAACAGTTAATTATAACTAATTTGCTCAAGAATTTCTTAAGCAACAGAAAGGGCTGCAATTGCAGCCCTTTCGCTATTTAAGTCAACTAATATTAATATTAATGATGGTGGTGGTGCAATTTCTCTGCAAAAGCTTCAGCAGAAATACTTTCTTCAGAAATTTTAACTTGTGCTTCTAAGGCAGCAAACATTTTTTCTGTTTGAATTCTGTAATAACTATCCTCAACAAATTTTTTATCTTTCATCATTCTGTTTACATAATCTTCTACCCAAGGTTGTGTTTCATCTAAAACACCAGCACCCATATAACTAAATAATTGATTTTTTGCAAAAGCTTTAATATCGTCTGGCAATACATCAATTTTATTATCTGCTGCAACTTTACTACTGATTAAAGTCCATTTTAAGCTATTAGAAAAAGATGGATATTCGGCTTCAGCCTCTTCAACTGTTTTTCTTTGTTCACCTCCATTTTGTAGCCAACGCTTTAAAAATTTATCAGGAAATTCAATGGTTGTGTTGTCTAAAAGTTGATGATACATTTGATCGTGCAATTGATTTTTACTTTGTGCAGCATATGCTGCTGTTATATCTTCTTCAATTGCTTTTCTACAATCTGCCTCAGTTTTTATTTCCTTATTTGGAAAAGCAACTGTAAAGAATTCTTCATTCACTTCTGCTTTTTCTACATGTCCAATTTTTGCAATTGTTAAGTTGAAATATTTTTCTAATGATGTTGAATCATCTTTAACAAATCCTAAATCTTGTGCAATGAATTCCAACTCTTTTTCATCAAAAACTTTATTCAATTGAAAGTTTACAGTATCGTTTAATTTTTTACCTAATAAACTATTTCTATAATTTTCAGTAAAATATTTTAATAAAAGTGAATTAGTTTTTGTTATTCCACCTTCAACTTCATTTCCTTTTTCATCTGTTTCAACGAAATTTACATTTAATACATTTTCTTCGCCAGCAACAGCTCCTAGTTCAGTCATTTTTCCATGACGAGTTCTTAATCTTTCTACTTCTTCATTTATCAATTTATCTTCAATAGTAATTACAAAACGAGTTACTTTAAATTTTGCAGGATCTATAGTTAACGATGGTTTTAAGCCAACTTCAAAAGAAAAATTATAATCAGAAGGATTATTGACATCTAACTTATTAGTATCAAGTTCAAGAGGAAGTGGTTGAGCAAAAATGTCGAGTTTTTCTGTTTCTAAATATTCGAACAATTGCTTTTCTGCAAGTTTTACTATTTCTTCAGTGAATACACCTTGCCCATACATTTTTTTCACTAATCCTGCAGGAACCATTCCTTTTCTAAAGCCAGAAATATTTGCATTTTTTGCGTATTTTTTAAGACTTTGTTCAAAATTATTAAAGTAATCTTCTTTTTTAATTGTAACGGTAAGTTTATCGTTTAATAAACCAATGTTTTCTCTTGCAACTTTTGCCATCGTTTAATAGTATATGTTTATAATATTTTAAAAGTTGATAAGATAAAGTGAAAGATTTATTGGCCTTCTGACTTTAACTCATCAACTTTTAGTTTTGTGCGGGTGGAGGGACTCGAACCCCCATGCCTCACGGCACCAGATCCTAAGTCTGGCGTGTCTACCAATTTCACCACACCCGCAGTTTTTACACTTATCCTTTTAGTGAATTGGGACGCAAAAGTAGGGAAAATGAGATTATTTTAGCCCAATAATTGAACCTATTGAATGAATTTTATATTAAAGCTCTAAACTCATAACATAATCATTCATAAAAAATCCATTACCAATTTCAAAATCAGCTTCAAAAAGTACTTTAAAAGCATGTTTTAAATAAAATTCCTTGGCAGAATTATTTCTATTTACTTGTAGTTGCAATTCAGTTCCTCCAGATTTTTTTACATGTTGAATTACTTCTTGTAACAAAGCTTTTCCTGCACCAGTTTTTTGAATGCTTGGTAAAATATATAGCTTATTTAATTTGAAAAGATGGTTTTCTTCTTTTGAAACTGAAGCAAACCCTATGGGCTTTTTATCTTGTTCAGCAATAAAAAATTGATGTCCTTTTTCTATTTGCTCTTTTAATGATGAATCACTATACATCCAATTAAGCATATATTCCATTTGTCCCTCAGGCAAAAAATTATAAGTATCTGCCCAAGTAATTTTTGATATTTCTTGGATGGATGGAATATCTTCTTCAACTGCATTTTTTATCAATAAACTCATAAATACTTTTACTTATTAACGAATCAACTTCTTAGTAAGCCAATTACTTAAATAGGCACTGCCAATTCCAATTGCAGCACCTGCAAAAACATCTGTAGGATAATGTTCTCCTAAATATAATCTTGAATAACCAACACTTGTTGCCCATGCAAAAGCAGGTACAACAACATACCATTTTTTATATTGAAGAGACAATGAAGTTGCCAATGCAAATGCAGTTGATGTATGACCAGATGGAAATGATGGATCTGTTTCTATATTATAAGGATGAATTAATGATTGATAAGCATCATAAGGTCTTTGTCGATTAATAGTGTACTTCAAACCCTGTGTGATTGCAGTGTTGATGAGTAATGAACCAATAATTTTAAAACTTTTTTGTTGTAATGATTTATCTTTTTTTATTAAACCAACACTCAACATAGTTAATGGTGTAGCTAACGATAAAGGATAAACAGATTTAGAAACATTAATTTGAAAATTTGAATTTGGATTATCGGGATTAATATTATTTAACCAATTCACTTCCCAATTTTGAGCCATTGAAAAATTTGTAAAAAGAAAGCATCCTAAAATTATTAAGATGCTTTTTCTATTAAGTTGAAGAATCATGTTTTTTATAAGTTAGTTAAACTTTCTTCTATTGTTTTTATTCTGGCTTCAGCATCTTCTCTTTTCTTTTGTTCGGTTGTTAATACTTCTGGTTTTGCATTTGATACAAACTTTTCATTACTCAATTTTTTCATAACAGAAACTAAAAATCCCTTTTGATATTCTAAATCTTTCAACAAATTTTCTTTCAATTCAACAGTATCAATTTCTTTTTCAGATTCGATATAAAACTTATCACTTTCAATTGCAACAACTATTGTATTTGAAATTGGTGCTGTTACAAATTGAATATTAGAAGCATTGATTTGTTTTGCTAGAATTGAAGTAATAGAAGCAAAGTCTTGTTCTTGCTGGGTTTGAATATAAAGTTTAATTTCTTCTTTTGGCTTGAGTTGATTCTTTGCTCTAGCTTCTCTTAAAGTTGTAATAACATTTTTTAAAAGTTTGCCTTGTTCTAATACAGTTGACTGTGGACTATCAACTGTCGACTGAAGTTTTACAGTTAAATCATCTTTTCTTTCTTTTAATTGATGATAAATTTCTTCAGTTACATTTGGCATGAAAGGATGAAGTAATTGCAACAACTCATCAAAGTAAGAAACTGTTTTTTCAAAAACTTTTGTATCGACGGGTTGTTCAAATCCCGGTTTTACCCATTCTAAATACCAACTACAGAAATCATCCCAAATTAAACTGTAAATAACTTTTAATGCAGCACTCAATTGAAATTGATTCATTAATGTTTCAACTTCTTGTTTGGCTTCATTTAATCTGTTGGTAAACCAAATAGTCGGGAAGTCGGTCTCTTCGGACTTTCCAGACTCAACTGACTTTTCAGACTGCCTTTCCTCCCACATCTTCACCAACTTCATAGCATTCCATAATTTATTATTGAAGTTTCTGCCTTGCTCTAAACTACTTTCATCAAACAATAAATCATTTCCTGCAGGTGATGCAATTATAATTCCAAAACGTACAGCATCAGCACCATATTTATCAATGAGCCCTAACAAGTCTGGACTATTGCCCAAGCTCTTACTCATTTTTCTTCCTTGTTTATCACGAACAATGCCTGTGAAATAAACATCTTTAAAAGGAATTTGATGCATATATTCTTCACCAGCCAAAATCATTCGAGCTACCCAAAAGAAAATAATTTCTGGTGCTGTAACTAATGTATTGGTTGGATAATAATATTTTACTTCAGCATTATTTGGATTACTATATCCTTTAAAAACTTCAAATGGCCAAAGCCATGAAGAGAACCAGGTGTCGAGGCAATCTTTATCCTGTTTTATGACCATGGACGATGGACCATTGACCATTGACTTAAATTTTTCTTTTGCCTCTTCTTCTGTTGCTGCAACAACAAAATTCCCTTGATCATCATACCAAGCTGGAATTCTATGACCCCACCAAAGCTGACGACTAATACACCAATCTTTGATATTTTCCATCCAATGCCTGTAGGTGTTTTTAAACTTTGCAGGATGAAATTTTATTACATCATTCATCACAACTTCTAAAGCAGGACCACTAATTTTTTTCATATCTACCCACCATTGCAAACTCAATCTTGGTTCAACAACAGTATCAGTTCTTTCACTATAACCTACTTCACTGGTATAATCTTCTGTCTTAATTAAAAATCCTTTTTCTTCTAATTCAACTACAATTTTTTTACGAGCTTCAAATCTTTCTTCACCAATAAAAATTTGTGCATCATTACTTAAAGTTCCATCTTCATTAAAAATATCAACTACTTCAAGTTGGTGTTTTTGACCCAATTGATAATCGTTCATATCATGTGCTGGCGTAACTTTTAAAGCTCCTGTACCAAAATCCATAGCTACATAATCATCACAAATAATAGGTATTTTTCTGTTGATGAGAGGAACAATTGCAAACTTGCCATGCAAGTGTTTATAACGAGCATCATTAGGATGAACACAAATTGCTGTATCGCCCATTATTGTTTCAGGACGAACAGTAGCAATTGCAATTTTTTCATTCAATTCTTTGCCATCAGCATCAACAATTTGATATTGTAAATGATATAATTTTTGATGAGTTTCTTTTCTTATTACTTCTTCATCACTCAAGGCTGTCAAGGCTTTCACATCCCAATTAATCATTCTTTTACCTCGATAGATGTACCCTTTATTGTATAAATCGATGAATACATTGATGACACTTTTATAGTAGTCATCATCCATTGTAAAGTTTACTCTATTCCAATCTAAACTGCAACTCAGTTTTCTTAATTGTTGCAAAATAATGCCACCATATTTTTCTTTCCATTCCCAAGCATATTGTAAAAACTCTTCTCTACTTAAAGAAGATTTTGTAATGCCTCTTTCTCTCAACATGGCTACAACCTTGGCTTCTGTAGCAATAGATGCATGATCTGTTCCTGGAACCCAACAAGCATTTTTCCCTTGCATTCTTGCTCGTCGAACTAAAATATCTTGAATGGTATTATTTAAACAATGACCCATGTGCAAAACCCCAGTAACATTTGGTGGAGGAATTACAATTGTATAAGGTTCACGTTCATCTGGAATACTATTGAAATAGCCTTTTTCCAAAGAATGATTATACCAAAAATTATCGGCTTTTTGATGATCAAAATTTTTACTAATTGCACTCATAAACTTCTTTACTAAAATATCTTTAAGTGCTGCAAATGTAAGGAAGGAGTTTAAAGGGAAGTCTAATCTGTAGTAGCTTTAGCAATAGTTTGCCAAAAAATTTCTGTTGGGTTTGTTTTCTGTAGCTTGTTTGCTATTTCTTGTGCTTTTGAAATGATTGAATTTCTTAAGTTTTCATCTTTATAAACGCTTTGCATTTTTTCAGATAAACTAATGAATGATTGTTGTTCGAAATACAAAGCAGCATCGTTTGCTATTTCTTTAAAAGAATTGAAATCATTAATGATTAAAGGTGTTTGAGATTGTAAAATTTCGAAAATTAGTAGAAGACTATTTTGTTTAGAAGATGAATAAATTACTGCATATGCAGTTGCTATAATTTTTGAATATTTAACTTCATCAAGATTTTCAAGAATTACAACATCATCTTTAAATTTATATGTGGTTAATTTTTCTTTCTCTTGTTTTGATAATGAATTAAATCTACTTACAATCAACAACTTCATACTACTCTTTTGCCATTTTTTAAATTCAGAAAAAGCTTTTAATATAGTTATGAAATGTTCTAAATTTTCTTCATTTTGAACAAACAAAAAATATTCTCTTCCATCAGCATATCCATCTTTAACTGCTGAAACTTCATTCAAATCTAAAGGTTGAAATATTTTTTTGGGCTGAGGATAGAGTACTTCAATTTGTTCTTCTCGAAAATGAAATTTTTCTAAAAGTTCATTTTTAAAATGATGGTTATTAACTATTATTTTTTCTGCTTTAGCGAGTTGAAGTATTTCTTTTTTTGTTGGTATTTCTTGCAAAAAAACAATTTGTGGGATTTTATCATTTGTATTTACATACTCAGAAAAGTGAATAATTATTTCTGGCTGCTGTTGCTTTATTATTTTTTTAAACTGAAGTTTTTCAGAAAGGTTTTGTAATATTTTAAGTGACTTTGTAAGTTTAATTACAGTAATATTTTTATTCCAATCCACATCACTAAAAAACAAATGATTTGCAATTAATAAAAATTGATGTTCTTTTTGAAAAGAAGAAATTTCATTAATGAAATGCTCTATATAATTGCGATATACATTTTTATTTTGCTGTGTATTTAAAAAAGTAAATGCAACTAACATAACGCAAATGTAAAGTTGCATCAGAAGTAAAAGCTAAATAAATTATTGAATGGTTCTCCAAACCGTTTCATTCCATTTCACTGGATATTTTTTCTTTAAGCCTCCTATCCAATTTTTTTCTAATACTTGTTGATAATCGTTTATTACCATACCACGTGATTCTGCAAAAGTTCTTGGCTCTACTTTATCAAAAATTTTGATTACATAAATGAAATTGTATTGCTCTTCATTTTTATTTTTAATTGGCTCTGTGGTTGTTTGAAGTTTATACTGATTGGTAGTTTGATAATTTGGCAATTGATTGTATTCGTAACGATTACTATCTGCCATTGCATTAATATCTGAATGATAAACAAACTCTCTCCAATTATCTGGGTTTGCAGAAATTTTACTTGCTAAAAATTGAGCATCTTTAAGATTATTAGTAGTAACATTTATTGCTGCAACACCAGGCTGCCATTGATATTTGTTTTTGTGTTGTTCAAAATATTTTTCTAACGCTGTTGTATCAATTGCTGCTTTATTCCAAACATGGTTATCCATAGCTGCAAATAATAAATTGGCATCATTAAATTCTTTCATTTGCTGCCTAAAATTTGCACTAAATTCTTCTAAATGATTTTTATAATATTCGGCAACTTTCATTTCTTCAAACATCTTCAACAATACTTTATATTCATTACTCAATCTTTCATCAGTGCCAGAATAACGAGCATTTTTTATATAATCTATGAGGTGAACTAAACGAACATTTTCATTTTTAAAAGAAAATAATAAAGTTGAATCGTTGATTAAGGATAATAGATTGTTAACTGCTTTGCCTTTTAAACTACTATCTATATAAGCCCAAACATCTTTTTCGTTGTAAAATGCTTTTCTATATCCGATTAAACTTTTCCATTTTCCACTAAGATTTTTTTTGGCAATACTTAATCTATCGCTTTTATCTAGTTGCGTTCTCAACTCTTCCATAAACTTATCATCACTCTTATTTTTTGCTACAGGATTTTTTTCAATCAACTTTAATATATGCACACCAAACTTGGTATAAAACATTGGCGAAACATCTCCATTATTTTTTAAGTTGAAAATCTGTTCTTCAAAATCTTTACTGTATTTGCCTAAACCCACTTCGCCCATTAACCCATTGTTGTTTGAGGTTGAATAGTCGTTACTATATGCTTCTGATAACTTTCCAAAATCTTCGCCTTGTATAATTCGCGAATAAATTTCGGCTGCATTTTTATCAATAGTTGCTTTTTCTTTTGTAGTGTAATTTCGTGGGTACGAGAATAATATTTGAGCCATTTTTCTTTTACCAACTGCAGGTCTATCTTTTATATTTTTAAAAATATGCCATCCATAAGTACTTTTATATGGAAAAGAAAATTGATATTTTTTAAGTGAGTAAACAATATTTTCTATTTCAAAAGGTAAAGAGAAAACAGTAATATAACCAATATTCCCTTCATCTTCCAATAAGGATTTATCGGCACAATATTTATTTAAAACATCTTTGAAACTCTTGCCAGATAACAGTTCTTGATAAGCTTTAAATGCATTCATTCTTGTTGCAACTGTATCTACAGCATTAGGAATAAATATTTGAGAGAGATGAATATCTTTCTGACTTCTTTCAAAAGCTTCTTGCAATAAGGTTTTAATATTGGCTTCATCATTAATAAAACTTTCGGTGATTTGTTTCTTAAAAGTTTCACTTTCAGATTTAAAAATGTCAGATTCTTTTAGCTTTTCATCATTGGCACTTTGCACTTTTAATTTAAAGTTGATGTATAAATCTTTGTATTCATCTAAAGCTTTTCTTCTACTTGTTTCAAGATTTGGGTTTTTATCGAATGCATCTAAAAACTCTTTTTTGCTAACTGCTTTTTTGCCAAAACTAAATAAAGTTTGTGCTTGGCTTTGAACTGAGTTTAAAATAATTATGACAATAATAAATTTCTTTACCATAAGTGCCGAGTATAAATTATTTTGGAAGAGAAAGTTTTTTCGATATTAAATCGTCAATCTGTTGAATCGTTAAGTTTTTACCAATGATTCTTTTGTTTGCATCTAACAAATAAAATATTGGCGTTTTGGTTAAGTCGTAACCTTGGCGAAAATTTGGCAAGCCAGCTTTTTCTGTTGCTTCTTTCTGAGCTTTAGTTTCGTAAACATAATGCCATTCAGAAGAAAGATTTTTTTCTTTAATGAATTTTTTTAATTCGGGTAATAAATCATCTTTCGAAATAACACTATACACAGCAACATCTAGCTTGTTCCATTTTGCTTTGTAAATAGAATCTATTAAGGGCAATTCTGTTCTGCAATGTCCACAAGTAGGATCCCAATAAGCCACAAAAGTAAACTTGGCTTTTATATCGTACATCGAAACTAATTTACCTGTTGTATCTGTTAAATCTAAAGCTGGTGCAATATTCCCAAGTTGATTTAACATTAAGCTATACCCTCTATCAATAATGGTTTTTCGTGATTTAGAATCTAAAACTGTAGTGTCTCCTTTTAAATAAAAATCTGTAAATAAGTAAACAAAAACTCTATCCTGACCCATATATTCTGGGTTTATATATTTATTGGTGAATTTCGTTAAAAGATAGGCATACATTTCTTTTGATTCTCTTGCAGAAAGCAGCATGTATTTAATTTCAGGAACAATGCTATCAGGCTCTGAAGAAACATAAAATTTTAAATACTCATCAATCTTTGGATCAAAAAATGGAGTGCGTAATAATCTATCATCGGCAAAATCAACATCATCCCAAAAATGTTCTTTTATAAATCTATATGGATAAGCAGAATCGTGTTTATTTGTAATTGAATCGTAAGGTATTGCAGGAGCATGAGGTCTACGCATTGCTGCCAAAAGTGATGCCATTAAAGTAGTTGGATTTTTTTCGATGATTTCGTTTCTAAACTTAATCATCTCATCATTCTTTGCTTTAATTTGTTCTATGATATTTGCTGAGTCAGCACTATTTTTTAAATTTACTAGACTTTTAGATAAAGTATTAATAGTTGTACCCAATTCAAAACTTACTGTAGTATAATTTTTAAAAATATCGTTATCGGAAGAGCCAACTATATTGAATTTTTCTTTCTGTGTGGTATCTCCAATTATTGCAAACTCTTGATCATCACCAATGAGCAATTCAAATTGAATACTATATGCTTGAGATACTACAAAATAAATTCCTCCTATTAATTTTTTTTCACCAATAAACCTTCCTTTACTATTTTCATCGAGCATACAAGAATCCATAATGGCTTTGCTTTTGCCATAATAACATCCCAAATATGCTTTTTGATTTTTTGCAGGTGTAAGTGTAATTGAAATGTTATGACCTAATTTATTATGTTTATTAGGCAAAATAACATTACTTCCTTTCTTAACTTTTTGATTAGATAAACTTTTTGATTTTGTTTGTGCATCTGATGTTTGAAATAATAAAAGAGTAAAAATTAAAATGTAAAACGACTTCATTCAACTAAAAATTTAATATGTAAAAGTAACCAAAAAGCAGGTGAACAGCTTAGTGAATATAAATATTAAGAAGATTTTAAGATGCAAATAATTATTAGAATTTACATTCTTTCTTTTAAAAAATCAATAGCCTTTTTAAATGCTTCTTCAGAAAATTCTTTATTGAAACTTGGGTTTGATGGATTTGCAAAACCATGACCAGCTTCGAATCTATGCAGTATAACATTTTTTTCTACTGCTTTCATATTTGCTTCAAAATCGTTGACAGTACTTACAGGAATGCCTTTATCTAAATTTCCAAAAAAACCAATTACATCGCAATTTAAAGTTTTTAATTTTTTAACATCTTTTTCTGGTCTTCCATAAAACATTACACAACCTTTTGCTTGTTTAGCTGCAAGCATAGAAGATTGCAAACTCCAGCCTCCACCAAAACACCAGCCTACTGTGTATATTTTAGCTTTTTCGCCAGCATATGAAATTGCAGCTTTTACAATATTTTCTAAACGCCCTTTTTTAGCACCACTCATATATACTGTTGCACTATCTCTTGTTGTTGCAACTTTGCCATCGTACATATCAATTGCCAAAACATTTACATCACCCAATTCTTTAAAATATTTTTCTGATTCTAATTTTATATAATCGTTTAACCCCCACCATTCTTGAATAACCAACAACCATTTTTTAGACTTCTTTTTACTTTTTAATAAGTATCCTGAAGCATTTGTTCCATCTTCTGAAGAAAAAGTTACAGTTTCTCCCAATGGATTTTCTAAGGTAAATGATTTGGGTATTTGATGTAATGCAGCAAAACCATTTTTTAATGCATCTAACTGAATCATTTCACTTGTTTCAATATTAAAACAACTAATATAACATTCAGGAGTTAAAGGTTTAGCCTCTGACTTTTTAAATCCGAAGCTTAAAATACATGCAGTAATAAAAGATGCAATTACTAAATAGAAAAACTTTTTCATGATTCAAATATTTAAAGAAGTGTGAAAATTTATCAATTAATACTTAAATAAACTGGTTTGAAGTCAATTTCAAATTCATACTATAAATTTACAATGTAAATAATATTATGAAGATATTGAGATTACTGATTGGTTTAACATTTATTCTTTCTTGCAACAGTGGTTTTTCCCAGTTTAGAAAATATTCTAATGAATTTTTAAATATTGGAGCAGGTGCTAGAGCATTGGGTATGGGAGCATCACAAATTGTTAGTGTAAATGATGGAACAGCAGGATATTGGAATCCTGCAGGATTGGTTTTTGTAAAAGATAATCCGAATTTAGCTTTAATGCATGCAGAATATTTTGGAGGCATAGGAAAATATGATTTTGGTGGATTGGCATTACCAACAAAAAACGATAACAAAGTTTTAGGCATTAGTTTTTTACGTTTTGCAGTTGATGATATACCTAACACGTTGTTTTTAGTGAACCCAGATGGTTCTATAGATTATAATAATATTTCAACTTTTTCGTCTGCAGATTACGCTGTATTGCTTTCTTATGCTCAACTTTTAAAACAAACAGATAAAGAATTATTAAGTATTGGAGGAAATATTAAAATCATTAGACGTCAAGTAGGAAGCTTTGCAAATGCTTGGGGTTTTGGTTTAGATTTTGGTGTGATGTACCATAAACAAAAATGGAAATTTGCAGCCGTTTTAAGAGATGCCACTACTACTTTTAATGCATGGAGTTTTACATTTACAGAACGAGAAAAAGAAGTATTATACTTAACAAAAAATGATATTCCTATTAAAAGTACAGAGTTAACAGCCCCAAGATTAATACTTGGAATTGGAAAGGATTTTGAAATTTCAGAAAAATTAAATTTGTATGCAGAAGCAAACTTGCATGTAACATTTGATGGAAAAAGAAATGCTTTAGTGAGTTCAAGTGTATTAAACATAGATCCTAATTTAGGTTTAGAAGCATCGTATGATAATGTAGTTTTTTTAAGAGCTGGTGTTTCAAATTTTCAACAAGCGTTAAGTGATGGTGATACTACCAATCAGAAAAAAGTGTGGATTTATCAGCCAAGCTTAGGCACTGGAGTAAAATTTAATAATGTTGGCATAGATTATGCTTTTACTAATTTGGCAAACCAATCTAATCCCTTATACACACATGTAATTTCTTTGAAAGTGGATTTGGTGAACGATAAAAGAAGATAATTTTTAATAATTTAATTTTATATGAAGTATTTTTTAATTCTAATTCTTGCTAGTTTTTCATTTTGTAATTTAAATGCTCAACAAAAAGATCCAGTAATGTGGAGTTATTTAGCTAAGAAAAAATCATCAATACTTTACGAAGTAGTAATTACTGCAACTTTACCTAAACCATGGCATATTTATTCTCAAAATACTGGTGATGGTGGCCCTATTCCAACTAAAATTACTTTTAGCAAAAATCCATTGGTAATCTTAGTAAATAAAGTTGAAGAAGTAGGTAAGCTAGAAAAAAGTTATGATGAAAATTTTAAAACCAATGTGCTGAACTATTCAGATAAAGTTTCCTTCGTTCAAACAATAAAAGTTAGACCAAATGCAAAAACCAAACTAATTGCAAAAGTAGAATACATGGTTTGCAATGATGAAATTTGTTTGCCACCAACACAAAAAACATTCTCGATAAATATTAATTAATGAAGAAATTCTTTTTTTCTTTAATTGCTGTATTTACATTTTTAATTGTAAATGCTCAATCTTCAGGTTTAGTTTGGAAAATAAAATCTACTAAAATTGTAGATAGTACTTATGAAATAATTGCAACTACAAAAGTTGAAAAAGGTTGGCATTTGTATGGAAATAATCCATCAATTGAAGGGTTAGACAATGTAAGGTTTGAATTTAAATTAGAGAATATTATTCCAATTTCTGAAATCAGTTTTAATAAAAAAGCTTCAACAATAACAGATGAGTTATTCTATAATAAAACTGTTAATGTTTATACAGATGATATTGAATTAAAACAAACCATCAGGCTAAATGGTTTTATACCTGCAAGTTTTAAAGTTTCAGTAAATGCCAATATAGCAAAAGGTCTTGAATTTATTCCACCTTCAGAAAATGAAATTGAAGTGGCTTTAGAAGGTGGTGTAAAATCTTCTAACAATAATCTTATTCTATCTTCAATAAACATAAAAAAACCATTAGCAAATTGTGGTGATCAAATTGAAAAAGGAAGTTTGTGGACTGTTTTTCTTTTAGGCTTTATTGGTGGTTTAATTGCATTGTTTACTCCTTGCATGTTTCCAATGATTCCTGTAACAGTTTCATTTTTTACAAAACGTTCTCCAACTAGAAAAGCAGGAGTTAAAAACGGTTTATTGTATGGATTTTTTATTTTTTTAATATATGTAATTGCTAGTACTCCTTTTCATTTATTGAATTTAAACAGTGAAATTTTCAACAGCATTTCAACAAGTCCCACTTTAAATATTGTGTTCTTTTTAATATTTATATTTTTTGCTATTTCATTTTTTGGTTATTTCGAAATTACTTTACCCCACAGTATTGCAGGCAAAGCAGATTCAAAAAGTAATTTAACAAGTGGAGTGGGAATTTTCTTCATGGCATTAACTTTAGTGATTGTTTCATTCTCTTGCACTGGTGTTATTTTAGGTACATTATTAGTTGGTACTTCTGATGGAGGTGCTTGGGCATTAACGGTTGGCATGGGTGCTTTTGGTTTAGCATTGGGGTTGCCTTTTGCATTATTTGCCATCTTCCCAAATTGGTTAGAAAGTTTACCAAAAAGTGGTGGTTGGTTAGATACAGTTAAAAAAGTTTTAGCTTTTGTTGAAGTGGCATTGGCATTAAAATTCTTATCAAATGCAGACTTGGTAATGCATTGGGGATTATTAAAAAGAGAAGTTTTTATTGCACTATGGATAGTAATTAGTTTGGGTTTAACTTTATATGCTTTTGGATTTTTAAGATTACCGCACGATTATAAAGGACAAAAAATAAGTTTAGGCAGAAAATTAATTGGTGTATTTGCAATCATTTTTGCTTTGTATTTAGCACTAGGATTAACCAAAACTAAATATGCCAATATTAAATTATTAAGTGGTATAATTCCACCTTTAAGTTATAGTGCTTTTACAGATGAAAACAGATTTAAAGGCTTAGAAGCAAATTTTACTAACGATTATCAAAAAGCAATAGCTTTTGCAAAACAACAAAAGAAACCTTTATTAATAGATTTTACAGGTTGGGCTTGTGCTAATTGTAGAAGAATGGAAGAAGAAATCTGGACTAGAGATGCAGTTTACAAAACCATTCATGAAAATTTTGTTTTGGTTTCTCTTTATGTAGACGATAAAGAAAAGTTAGCATTTGCAGATAGGATTATAAATTATAAAACCAAAGATGGTAATGTAAAAGATATTATTACAATAGGAGATAAATACGCCACTTTTGAATCAGAAAATTTCTATCAGGTTTCTCAACCATTATATGTAATGTTAGATAATGAAGGAAAACTACTCACATTTCCTATAGGTGCAACATTTAATGAAAAGAAATATTTAGAT
>JAYVBS010000181.1:0-6725 GCA_043750315.1 Chitinophagaceae bacterium | reverse complement strand
ATGCAAGTGCAAATATTTGTGTGGGTACACAAAATGAGTTAGATGTTGTTAAAATTTCAAATATCACATCACCAGTTTTAGTAAAACAAGTAAATCTTACAAAGCCTAAAGGATTAAGTAAAGACGGCAATTTACTTTTTGTTTGTGATGATGATGCTGGAATAAGAGTTTTTGATATTACTAATCCAGAAAATCCAATTTTAAAACAAACCATTCCATTAGCTGCAACTTATGATATTATTTGTAACAATGGAATAGCATTGGTTTCTGCTAAAGATGGATTGCACCAATATAATTACTCCAATGCAAACAATGTTGTAAAACTTAGCAGTTTTGTTTATTAATAATTAGAATAATTAAATTATGAAAAAATATCATTTTATATTGTTTGTATTCATTTCTTTTTATTCATTTTCACAACAAAAAGTTAATCCAGTTTTTACAAGCATAAATAGTGTAGGTACTTTATGGGGGGGCAGCAGCCAGAATGTTTTTGCAATGCAAACAATAAATGGTTTTAGCTACAAGCAATGGAATGTTGGATTGGGTGTTTCGTTTGATAGTTATGGCTCTCAAAGCACACCTATTTTTATAGATATAAGAAGAAATATTTTTAAAAACAAAAACCTATTTTTTTATACCGATGCAGGTGTAAATCTTCCTTGGCGAACCACAAACTTCCCAAAAAAACATGCTTGGAATAATGAAGATGCTTTTAAATTGAACACAACTTTTTATGGAGAATTTGGAATTGGATTAAAAAAATTAATAGCCAATAAAACATTTTTTGTAGCCAGTATTGGCTATAGCTATAAGCATTTTAGTTATATAGAACAAAATGTACAAACTTGGGGAATTGGAGGTGTTACAGGAAAAAGTGATTTCAATTACGATTTTTATTATAAAAGAATTGCTTTAAGGTTAGGAGTTCAATTTTAATTTGTTTTAATCAATAATTATTAATCTTGCAAATTTCTGTACAACATTCATCAATCATTTCAAATACATTAATAAAATCTTCTTCTCCACCAAACCAAGGGTCAGGCACATTTCTATTTTCAGTTTTATAAATAACATTTAACAGTAAGTCAACTTTTTTTTCATTCCAGATATTTCCACAAATATTTTTTACATCATTATAATTTTCTATATCCATAACATAAATTTTATCGTATCTAGTAATATCTTCTCTCACAAATTTTCTGCATTGTTGCTTACTAATATCTACTCCATTTTGCTTTGCAATTTTTTGTGATAAATAGTGTGGAGCTTCTCCAACATGATATCCTGCTGTACCAGCACTATCAATTACCCAATTCAAACCTTTTTCTCTGCATTGTTGTTTTAATATTCCTTCAGCCAAAGGACTTCTACAAATATTTCCCAAACAAACCATAAGTATTTTCATCTTTCAAAATTATTAATGTATTCTTAACTAAATTTCATTGATTTATTATGGAATATTCCATCAATTTTATCTCAGATATAGGATTGCTTGTTTAAAAAACATTTTTTCTTTAAATTGCACAACTTATTATGGAAACAGACGAGAAAAAAGATTGGTGGCAAATATTTCACAATATTCGACATTTAGTAATGGCATTACTATTTTTAGGTGTTGGAATACTAATGATTTTTGCCGAAAAACTTAACATAGAAGCTCTATTAAATTTTGATAAAGCTTTTAGATGGCTTTTTGGAGGAATATGTATTTTATATGGAAGCTTTAGATTGGTAAGAGGAGTTATGAAAAGTTAATTGATGAAAAATTATTTATTCGTATTATTGTTTCTGAGTGCTTGTTTAAATAATAAAAATGAGAAAAATTTTATTGAAAACGATACACCAAAACAAGGTACAATTTATATAAGTGTAGATGAAAGCTTTAAACCAGTAATTGATGAACAGATTAAAGTATATAACTCTACTTTTCCTAATGCTATATTAAAAGTGAGGTATAAACCAGAGGTAGAATGTTTTAGAGATTTGTATAAGGATAGTACTAGAATGATTATTGTTTCAAGAGGATTAACTAAACAAGAGAATAGTTATTTTAAAAGTTACTTAACATTTGAACCAAAATATTTGCAAGTAGCTTACGATGCAGTAGCTGCAATTGTAAATATTAATAATAAAGATTCTGTTTTTACAATAGAGGATTTAAGAAAGATGATGATTGGTGAAAAAATATATACTGTAATTTTAGATGGAAACAACGCAACAAGCACTGTAAAATATCTACAAGATAGTATTTTGAAAGGAAAGAATTTTTCGAGCAATGTTGTTGCTGTAAATGGTAGTGAGGCAGTAATTGAAGCTATTAAAACCACAACAAATGCAATTGGTTTTGTTGGTAATAGTTGGGTAAGTAATTTTTATGATAAAAATCAAATGGAGAATTTAAAAAAAATAAAACTAGCATTAATAGAATGTACAAAATGTAATGAACCTGGTTATTTTGTTAAAGCATCTCAAGCTTCTTTAACATATGGTCAGTACCCTTTGGCACGAGACTTGTATTTTATAGTAAAAGAAAATTGGCTTGGGCTTGGGTCTGGATTTGCAAATTTTTTAAGTTTAGAACGTGGGCAGTTAATATTTAAAAGGTCTTGTTTAGTACCCTCAAAAATGAATTTTAATAAACGACAAGGATTAATAAAATAAATGTTTAACCAGCTTTTATAGAACCAATATGAAAAAAACAAGTATAACAATAATTGCATTTTTAATTAGTATCGTAGTAGTTCAAGCACAAACTATAGTTGATGCAATAAAAATGTTAAACTACAATAAAAACAAGTCTGCTAAAGACATGTTGCAAAAAATGTATGAATCTAACAATAAAGATCAAACCACAATATATTGGTACGGCCAATCTATGATTGTAAAAGATGATGTTGATGCAGCTAAAAAGTTGTATCAAGATGCTTTAACCAATGGAGTTAATGAACCACTTATTTGGGTTGGTATGGCTCACATTAATCTGTTAGAAAACAATGATTGGAATGCTGCACTTCAAAAATTTGAACAAGCCATAACTTTTACAACAGAAACTAGAGGTAGAAACAAAGGCAAGCCAAGTGTAGCTGTATTAAATGCAATTGGTAGAGCAAATGCTATTGGCCATAGTATAAAAGATGGTAGTAGCAAGTTTGGTAATATGGAATATGCTATTGAGAAATTAAGATTAGCAAGTTCAATTGATATTACAAACTCTGAATGTTTTATTTATATGGGACTTTGTTTTAGAAAAATGGGAGGTGAGTTTGGTGGAGATGCACAAAAATCATATTTAGAAGCAATTAGCAGAGATGCAACAAATCCATTACCCCATTATTTAATTGGAAAAATTTACCAGTCTCAAGATAATAAACAATTTATGGATCAATATTTCAACGCTGCTTTGGCTGTTGATATATCTTATCCACCAGTTTATTTAGATTATTATTATTATTATTCTGATAGAGATGTGCCTCAAGCAAAAACTTATATTGAAAAATATATTCAACTTGCCGACAAGGATTGTCATAACGATTATTTCTATGCAGACTATTTATTTAGAGCTGGAAATTATCAAGAGAGTTTGGCCAAAGCAATATTATTAGATAATTCTGAATGTAAAGCTCGTGTTCCTGTTTTATATGCTTATAATTACGACAGATTAAACGATTCTATTAAAGCTAAAAAATATATTGAAGAATATTTGTCTACTGCTCATTTAGATAAAATTTTAATTACAGATTACGATTTAGCTATTAAAATAGAATCTCGTTTCCCAGGTCAAGAACAAAAAGCAATAGAATATATTAATAAAGCAATTGAGATGGATAGTAGTAAAAATGGTAAATTACGTTACCTAACTCATGCTTCAAAGATTTATGCAAATGCTGGAAATTATAATGAACAATTAATTGTTTTACAAAAAATTGTAAATGTTAGGGGCTCTAAATCAGAATACGATCATTACATATTAACTTCTACTGCATATAAATCTGATAATTATGTTTTAACAATGGAATTGGCTAAAGATTATATGGCTAATTTCCCAAACAAATCACAAGGGTTTGATTTTAATGTTAGAGCAGCACGAAAAATTGATACAATAAATAGTACAGGATTGTATTTTGATGCCATTACAAAACAAATTGAATTTTACAAAACAGATACTGTAAATTACAAACAACAATTAGTAAATAACTATTACGTCCAAATGGCTTATTTTAACGATACAAAAAAGGACTTTTTAAAAGCAATTGAAGTGTGTGATAAAATTTTATCACTTATCCCTAACGAACCACAAACAATTAAAATTAGAGAAGCTCTATTAAAAAATGCAGAATTGAAAGGATTGAAACCTGCAGTTGATCTTACTGGTAAATCGCAATAACATAAATAACTAAAATAGTAACTAAAAACTCTCTGAAATTTCAGAGAGTTTTTAGTTTATTAAATACACTCAACTATCTTTGCATCACATTTTTTAATATGTACAGCTTGTTAGATATTGTAATCAATAATTCAGCAACAAATTACTTAGTAATTGGTCTTCAATTGCTATTTGTGGCAGGTTTTGTTGGAGCCATGTTGTTTCTTTCTTCAATAGTTGGTCCAAAAAGAAAAACTAAAGATAAATTAGCATCATTTGCAAGTGGTATAGAAACACATGGTGATGCAAGGCAGCCCATGTCTGTTAAATATTTTTTAGTTGCCATTTTGTTTGTATTGTTTGATGTAGAAGTGATTTTCTTTTATCCTTATGCAGCAAACTTTAAAACATTTGCAGCAGACCCTACAATGGCTTGGAAAACATTTTTTGCAGTGTTAATGTTTGTTGGCTTTTTTATTGTTGGCTTTTATTATATTATTAAAAAAGGTGCTTTGAATTGGGAAGACTAGTAATTGTAAATGTTGAATGATAAATTATAAATGAAACATAATTCAACATTAAGCATTAAAAATTAAACATTATTTTATGCGTCCAGTGCGATTTAACATACATCCTAAAGAAGCACAATTAAGTGATAGCTTAATGTTAGCTGAATTGCCTGAAGGCCATATTGGTGAAGGCTTTTTTGCAACAAGCTTAGATAAAGTTGTAGGTTTAGCCAGAAAAAATTCTATTTGGCCATTGCCATTTGCTACAAGTTGTTGTGGTATTGAATTTATGGCAACAATGGGCAGTCACTACGACTTAGCAAGATTTGGAAGTGAAAGAGTTGGCTTCTCTCCACGTCAATGTGATTTGTTAATGGTTATGGGAACTATTGCAAAAAAAATGGGACCTGTTTTAAAACAAGTTTATTTACAAATGGCAGAACCACGTTGGGTTATTGCTGTTGGTGCTTGTGCAAGTAGTGGAGGTATTTTCGATACATATAGTGTATTGCAAGGTATAGATCAAATTATTCCTGTTGATGTTTATGTACCAGGTTGTCCACCCAGACCAGAAGCAATTATTGATGGTGTTATGAGAATTCAAGATTTAGTGCAAAATGAAAGTTTAGGAAGAAGAAATACTGATGAATACAAAGCTTTATTAAATAGTTACGGAATAGAATAAAAATAAATTCGACAATTAGTAAATCTGAAAATTGTATTGTCGAATTGTCAAATTGTCGAATTAATAAATTATGGGTTTAAATAACGAATTAATAAAACAAAAATTAACTGAAAAATTTGGTGATGAACTCACAAATTGGGAAGAACAGTTTGGATTATTATCATTTGAAGCACCAAAAGAATTGAATTTAAAAGTTATGCAGTTTTTGTTTGATGATGAAATGTTGCAATTTAAATTTTTAACAGATTTAACTGCTGTTCATTATCCAAATCAATTGGGTAAAGAATTAGCTGTTGTTTATCATTTGCATAATATCAAGGATAATGTAAGGTTAAGATTAAAAGTGGTTACTGATATTAATCAGCCAGATGTTTTTACAGCATCAAATATTTTTGCTGCAGCAAATTGGATGGAAAGAGAGTCGTATGATTTTTATGGAGTGAACTTTGTTGGACACCATAACTTAAGAAGAATATTAAATGTTGATGAGATGAACTATTTTCCTATGAGAAAAGAATTCCCATTAGAAGATCAAACAAGAATTGATAAAGATGATGAAATGTTTGGAAGAGGATAAAATCAATTGACCAATTCAACAATTTGGAAATGTGCAAATCAATTGTCGAATTAACTAATTAATAAATTGTCGAATTAAAAATAAATGTCAGACGTATTACAACATCATATAAAATTACCCGAAGGTTCAATTGGTAAACAAACAACCACATTAAATTTAGGTCCAACTCACCCTGCAACGCATGGCGTTTTCCAAAATATTATTGAACTTGATGGAGAAAGAATAGTAAGTGCCGAACAAACTGTTGGTTATATACATAGAGCTTTTGAAAAAATTGCAGAACGCAGACCACTTTATCAAATTACACCTTTAACAGATAGATTAAATTATTGTTCTGCCCCTTTAAATAATATGGGCTGGCATTTAACTTGCGAAAAATTATTAAAAGTTGAAACACCAAAACGTGTAGATTATTTACGTGTAATTATAATGGAGTTGGCAAGAATTTCGGATCACTTGATTTGCAATTCTATTGTTGGTGTTGATGCTGGTGCATACACAGGATTTTTGTATGTAATGCAATACAGAGAATTAATTTACGAAATATATGAAGAAGTATGTGGGTCCCGCCTTACTACTAATATTGGG
>JAYVBS010000180.1:0-6725 GCA_043750315.1 Chitinophagaceae bacterium | reverse complement strand
AACAATCTATTCGGTATGAAGAAGATCCTATAATTTTCATGGAAAGTGAAGTAATGTATGGTGATAAATGTGATGTGCCCGAAGAAGAATATTATATTGAATTAGGTAAAGCAGATATAAAAAGATTAGGCCGAGATGTTACAATTGTTTCTTATAATAAAATGATGAAAGTGGCACTAGGTGCTGCTGAAGAGTTAGAAAAAGAAGGAATTAGTGCCGAAGTGATAGATTTAAGAACTATTCGTCCATTAGATTGGAGAACCATAATGGAGAGTGTAAAGAAAACCAATCGTTTGGTTATTGTTGAAGAACAATGGCCATTTGCAAGTGTAAGTTCTGAAATTACTTATAGAATTCAAAAGGAAGCATTCGATTATTTAGATGCACCAATTAGAAGAATAACAAGTGCAGATGCTCCAATGCACTATGCACCAAACCTTGCAGCATTAGCTATACCTGATATTACAAGAACTGTAAAACTTGTAAAAGAAATCATGTATATCAAAAAATAAAAAAGTATTAATAAAAAATGGCTTTCGAGAAATTGAAAGCCATTTTAATAATAGATAATAAACATTCATGTTAAAAAGCTCTCCATATATATTGTATTCAGATGGTGATGGAAATATTTTTGAAGATACTAGTATGTATGCTTTAGGACGTGCAGGTTGGGATGCTATGGAAGTTCCAGTTGAAGATTGGATAGAATTACCTGAAGGTGGAAATTTATATGAATTACCAGGAAGAAAAGGTATTGGCATGGATGTAATTACCGGAGCTTTAAGATTATGTGAAAAAGGTTGGGCAGTAGCTGCTTTTATTCCCCCAGCACATACAGGTTTATTTATTGCAGCTTATGAAACAGAAAAAGATGCTCCAACTCTCCCATTGTTTTGTTATACAGCAGCTGCTTGGTTCAATGATAAATTTTATGTACCTACAGTAAGAATTGAACAAGATATTCGTCAAGAATGTGCAGGTTATGATCAAGATAAAATTGAAAAAGGAACTAAACAACTTTTAGAACATTACCCAAACAATAGACTTGTAAAGCATTTGATGGAAAATTGTTGTATGACATATACTTGTCCTGCAGCAAGAAATCTTTCTTTGGGAAGATGGGAATGCCCAGTTCCTGTTTCCCCTGCTTGCAATGCAAATTGTATTGGATGTATTTCATTTCAACCACAAGAAGAAGAAATTGTTTCAACACAAGATAGATTAACCTTTAAACCAACTGTTGAAGAAATTGTTGAGTTTACTGTTCCTCATTTAATGAATGCTCCATTTCCTATCATAAGTTTTGGACAAGGTTGCGAAGGTGAACCATTATTAATGTGGGAAACAATCAGAGATTCAATAATTGAAATAAGAAAGCATACTCAAAATGGTAGTATTAATATCAACACTAATGGTTCAATGCCAAAAGCAGTAAAAGCCTTGTGTGAAGCAGGTTTAAACAGTATTAGAGTAAGTACCAATTCAGCTCAGGAATCTATTTATACACCTTATTACAGACCAAACAATTATCAATTTGAAGATATCATTGAAAGTTTAAAAGTTGTTTCAAGTTATGGTGGATGGACAAGCATCAATTATTTTGTTTTTCCTGGAATGACAGATACTGTTGCTGAATATGAGGCATTGAGAAAATTAATAATTGAAACAGATTTAAAAATGATTCAATGGAGAAATTTTAATATTGATCCAGATTGGTATTTAGGAAAATTAAACATCACAGAACCACAAGAAATTTTAGGTGTTAAACAATTGATGCAATTAATTAAAGAAGAATTTCATCATCTTCAATTCGGATATTTTAATCCACCAATAGAAAGAATAAAAGGCAATTTTGAAAACGACTTTGCACATTATTAATAAAGAAGATTATCTAATTTAAATGTCATCCATCATCCAATATACTAATTGTCCAATTTGCAAGAGTGAAGATTTTCATCAAACAATTGCTGTTAAAGATTATACTGTTAGTGAAGAGATGTTCGATGTGATGCATTGCAATAATTGTGATAATAGATTTACTCAAAATATTGCATCAGAATCTGAAATAGGAAAATATTATCAATCTGAAAATTACATTTCCCATTCAGATACCAAAAAAGATTTTATTAGTAAAATTTATCACTCTGTTAGAAATATCACTTTAGTTTCTAAAAGAAAATTAATTGAAAAATCTGTTCAACAACAAAAAGGGAAATTATTAGATATTGGTGCAGGAACTGGTGCATTTGCAAATGCTATGATTCAAGCTGGCTGGGATGTTACAGCACTTGAACCTGATGAACAAGCCAGACAAAAAGCTTTGGAAAATTATCAAATCAATCTTCAACCAACAGAAAATTTATTTAATTTTCCGTCAAGACAATTTGATGCAATTACGATGTGGCATGTAATGGAACATGTACATAATATTAATGGCTACTTAGAACAATTTAAAAAAATCATCAAACCCTCTGGTAAAATTTTTATTGCAGTACCAAACTATACTAGTTTCGATGCAACTTATTATCAGCAATATTGGGCAGGTTACGATGTACCTAGACATCTTTATCATTTTTCTCCTCATGGCATGAAAAGATTGGCTCAACAAACTGGCTTTTTTGTGGCTAAAACAAAACCAATGTGGTTCGATAGTGTTTATGTTTCAATTCTTAGTGAACAATACAAAAATGGCAGATCAAATTTCATCAAAGCTTTATTCATAGGACTACTATCTAACATTCAAGCTTTGTTTCATAAAGAAAAGTGCAGCTCTGTAATTTATATCTTGGAAAAACACGCTTAATTATTTCATTCAATATCTAATCTTCTGCAAAATCAATATCAATTACATTTGCAGCCTTTAAGAATTATATCATGCTCATAGGTTTACAAAATGTTACTTTCGAATTCGGTGCAAGAGTTATTGTTCAAGATGCAACTTGGCATATTCAACCAGGTGAAAGAATTGGATTAATTGGCTACAATGGAACAGGAAAATCTACTTTATTTAAAGTTTTAGTGGGTGAATACACCCCTTCTGTTGGGACAGTTGAAAAAGGAAAAGAAACAACCATTGGATATTTACATCAAGATTTATTGAGTTTCGATACTAATGAAACTATTTTAGAGGTTACACTTTCTGCTTTTGAAGAAGTAAAAAGAATTGAAAAAGAATTAGAAGAAATTACAAAGCAATTAGAGACTGATAGTAGTGAAGAAACTTTGTTACATTATTCTGAAAAATTGCATGATTTAGAAGTTGCTGGTGGATATGAAATTGAACATAAAACTGAAGAAGTTTTACATGGTTTAGGATTTAATGATAACGATTTAAAAAGACCTTATAAAGAATTTAGTGGAGGTTGGAGAATGCGTGTGTTGTTGGCAAAAATGATTTTGCAACAACCAGATGTTTTGTTGTTAGATGAGCCTACCAATCACCTTGATTTACCAAGTATTGAATGGCTAGAAAAATATTTGATACATTATAAAGGCAGTGTAGTTATTGTTAGTCACGATAAATTTTTCTTGAATAGAATGGTGAATAAAATTGTTGAACTCTATCAACAAGAGTTACACATTTATACTGGTAATTATGATTTTTATGAAAAAGAAAAATTAGTTCGTGTTGAATTGCAACAAAAAGCATACGAAAACCAACAAGACTATATTCGTCAACAAGAAAGGTTCGTAGAACGCTTTAAAGCAAAGGCTTCTAAGGCAGCAGCTGCACAAAGTATTGTGAAACGATTGGATAAAATTGAACGTATTGAACAAACAGAAATTGAAAGACCCAACATTAAAATCAATTTTAGAATAGATAAACAACCAGGAAAAATAATTTCAGAATTAAAGCATGTAACAAAAAAATTTCCAACAATTGATATTTTAAAAAATGCTAGTGCCTATATTAATCGTGGAGATAAAATTGCTTTAATTGGTGCAAATGGAAAAGGTAAATCAACTATTCTAAGAATTGTTTCAGGCACTGAACCCATTACTGGGCAAAGAATTGAGGGGCATAATGTAGAAGAAAGTTTTTATGCTCAACATCAACTAGAAGCTTTAAATCTTAACAACACTATTCTTGATGAAATGAAAGAGTGTGGAAGTAATAAAACCGATTTAGAAATAAGAAGTTTATTAGGTTGCTTTTTATTTAGTGGTGATGATGCCGATAAGAAAATTAAAGTATTAAGTGGAGGAGAAAAAGCTCGTGTAGCATTAGCTAAAGTAATTGCAGGTAGAAGTAATTTTTTATTGTTAGATGAACCTACCAATCACTTAGATATGCATAGTGTTGAACTACTTGCTGAAGCTTTGAATAAATACGAAGGCACTTATTTATTGGTGAGTCACGATAGGTTTTTCATTTCTCAAACAGCTAATAAAATTTGGGAAATTGAAGATGGATTAATAAAAGAATTTAAAGGCACTTATGCTGAATGGGTTGAATGGAATGAAAGAGAAACTTCAAGAAAGTCAAAAGGTGAAAGTCAAAAGCAAAAACTCGAAGAAAAAAAAGTTGAAATAATTGTTTCAAAAACTCCTGCCCCATCTCAACAAAAAATTGAAAGTAAAGAACTCCAAAAACTAAAAAGAAATTTTGAAAAATTAGAAGCTGATATTGCTTCTTTAAATAACAAGAAAACTTCAATTGAATTAGAGTTAAGCAATCCTGATAATTATACTCAAGCAAATAAATTCACAGAACTAGAAGTTAGCTACAAAAAAATACAAGAAGAATTAGGAACTTTTAATAAACAATACGAAGAACTTTTCGAAAAAATTATGGAATTGGAGAGCTAATTTGTTCTATTTTTCCTAATTGTATAAGTCTTTTTCCCATCTTGTATCGATTAATCTTTTTATTCAATAGAGTTTTGCATTTTATATAAATAGCAAGATTCAAATGAAGAAAAGATTAATTACAACAACTATTCTATTAGGTTTTTTATTCAATATTAAAGCCCAAGACACTACACCACAGCAACTCAAAGAGGTTTTTATAAATTACAAACGAGCTGTACCAGAACGCTTAAAAGAAATTGATAATAACATTTTATTCAGTGGCAAAAAAAATGAAGTATTAAGAATTGATGCGATTGATGCCAATTTAATTACCAATAATTCTCGCCAAATATTTTCAAGAGTTCCAGGAGTTTCAATTTGGGAAAATGATGGTTCTGGAATTCAAATTTCCGTTGGAGCAAGAGGATTAAGTCCAAACAGAAGTTGGGAATTTAATACTCGACAAAATGGTTATGACATATCGAGTGATGCATCTGGATATCCTGAAGCATATTATAATCCACCAATGGAAGCTGTTGAAAAAATTCAAATTGTTAGAGGTGGTGCATCATTACAATTCGGATCACAGTTTGGTGGCTTACTCAATTATATTTTAAAAAAAGAAACTAATAATAAAGCATTCAATTTTGAATCTCAGAACAGTTTAGGTTCTTATGGTTTAATGAGTTCATATAATGCCATTAGTGGAAATACTAATAAAATTAATTACTATGTATACAATCATTCAAGAAAAGGAAACGGCTGGAGAGAAAATAGTAAATATGATGTGAGAAATACTCATGCTTTCTTTCAATATAAGTTCACAGATAAAACAAATCTATCTTTTGAATACACCAACATGGATTATGACATGCAACAATCTGGAGGTCTTACAGATGCACAGTTTCAAACCAATCATCAACAATCTTCACGGCAAAGAAATTGGTTTGGTGCACCCTGGAATTTAGGAGCTATTAATTTCAATACTCAGTTTGCTAAAAATCTTACAACAAATATTAAAGTGTTTGGGTTATTGGGCCAAAGAAACAGTGTGGGATATTTAGCAACCATGAATTATGGTGATACAGTGAACACTTCAATCAACGATTACAATTATCGCCAAGTTGATCAAGATGAATACAAAAATTTAGGTGCTGAGATTAGAAATATTCTAACTTATAAATTAGGTCTTCAACAACATAATTTATCTTTTGGAGCAAGATGGTATCAATCAAAAATGAATAGATATCAAAAAGGCAAAGGTACAACAGGCTTCGATTTTAACACCACTATCTTAGAATCAAAATTTCCAACTGCATTAGAATTTGAAACAAAAAACACAGCATTCTTTGCAGAAAATCAATTCAAACTTTCAAGTCAATTCAGTATTACGCCAGGAGTTCGCATTGAAAATATTGAATCTTCAATCTCTGGTAGATTAAATGTTAGTAATGGAAATGATGTTAATGCAACACCACAATCTATTACAAGAAACATTGCTTTATTTGGCATTGGTGCAGAATACAAATTCAATACCACCAATATTTATGCTAATTTATCTCAGGCTTATCGTCCAGTATTATTTTCAGATTTAACACCATCTGCCACATCAGATATTGTTGATCAAAATTTGAAAGACGCTTCAGGATATAATGCAGAATTAGGTTACAGAGGTTTTGTTGAAGATTATTTTAGTTTTGATGTGAGTGCTTTTTATATTCATTATAATAATAGAATAGGTAGTATTAGAAAATTTATAAATGATGACCCAACAAAAGCAACTTATCAATATAAAACCAATCTTGGTTTATCTATCAATAAAGGATTTGAAGCTTATTTCGATTTAAACTTAAACAAGGCATTCAAGATTTCTAAAAAAGTTGGTTTGATTAATTTGTTTGCTTCACTATCTTTTATTAGTGCAACTTATAAAG
>JAYVBS010000179.1:0-6747 GCA_043750315.1 Chitinophagaceae bacterium | reverse complement strand
GCCTAAGTTTAGCAAAAGGAATTGTAGATAATGCATCTAATGCAATAATAGCACCGCACAGAGATAAGTATTCTGGATTATTAGTGATTTGTAAAACTTCTGATAATGGTTGTTGTAATGCAATTACAACTATGCTTAAAAAAATTGTTGAAACAATAATTGAAATGCTAGTTGTGTTATATACAGATTGTTTATTTTCTTTATTTGAAAATCTAAAAAATGCAGTTTCTAAGCCATAAGTAAAAATTACATTCATAAAAGGAATGAATGCATATACAATACTCATTTCGCCATATTGAGCTTCTGTAAACTTATAAGTTAAATAAGGGGTAAGCAAATAATTAATAAAACGTGCAGCTATAGAACTTAATCCATACCACATGGTTTGCCCTGCCAAATTTTTAATTGTACTCAATTAATTCGAATTAAATCTAATGATGTTCAAAACTAATGTTTATCCTTAAAACTAGGCGTAATGTTATAACCTCGAGGAGCAAATTTTGGATTTGCGATAAAACTTGAATCGGTTAAAGTGTATAAAAATGAAGTGAGTTGACCAATTTCGTAATTGCTTAAAGGAGTTTTCTTTTGTAGGGATGAATCTGTGTATTGATTTATTACTATATTTTTTCTGTAATGCTCAAAAACATTCATTAAAGTAAAAAATCTTCCATCATGTCCATAGGGAAAACTTAAAATAATATTTCTTAAAGTGGGTACTCGAAATTTTAAAGAATCAGATGATTGTAAAGTCACTTTTTTTCTACCTATATCTTTAGTAGTTTCATTTAAAGTCATTCCAATATTTCTATAACTATAATCAGTAAACATAGGTTCAGTGTGGCAACTTGCACATTTTTTTTGAAAAATTTCATAACCTAATTTCTCAGGTAAATTAAATGTGCTTTCACTTCTCGTTACTTTATCATACTTGCTATTGTCACTAACCAACATTACCAAAAACTGACTTAGTGCTTTTGTGAGATTTTGTGTTGAAATTGCTGAATTGCCAAATGCTGCTTTAAACATAGTTTTATATTTTGCATCAGCTTGTAATTTTTTTATAAGTTGTTCCAAGTTTTCACCCATTTCATTTTCTGCTGTTAAAGGAGACAATGGTTGTGCATCTAAATGATGAATACTACCATCTGCCATAAACTCTTTTTGCCAAGCTAAATTTTGAAGTGAAGGTGTATTTCTTATGGTTAAACCATTATTAGTTCCATGAGAAAAATCGTGATCATAAGTTGCAAATGCTGCAAATTGTTGATGACAACTTGCACAAGAAGTTGATGAATCAGCACTTAATCTTTCATCATAAAATAATTTCTTGCCTAACTCAAATCCCTCTACTGTTAAGGGATTTGATGCAAAATCATAAACTGGGTTTGGCCAACCTTTAGGTACAATGAATTTTAGTGGTGTTGGCTTTTTGCTTGTATTAACAAAGCTGCTTAAAACAAACACCAAGCTACAAATAGTTAATATGATAAAATATTTTTTCAATATTGATTCACAAATTAATAGTCTTTTGGATTTATTTTTTTTCTGTATTGTTTATGTTCGCCTTTAATTTTTTTGTGCTCAATTCTTTTTTCAACAATGGCTTTTGGAATTTTTGTTGCAATTCTAATTTTCTTTTTTAGTAGTGCTTGATTAATTAGCTCATTCATCTTATCAATTACAATCCCTTTATTTTCTAACTGGCTTCTTGTAACTTGAGATTTTAAAAGCAATTCGCCTTTAACTGTAATTTTATTTTTAAGTTTATTGAATAGTAATTCTTTTGTTTCTTCACTCAACAAAGTACTTGAAAAAATATTCCATCTTCCTGCTACCATGGTTTCTACTTTATTTACATTTTGACCTCCCTTACCACCACTTCTGGCAGTTTTAAAAATAATTTCAGAGCTAATATCTATCTTCATCTTGTAAAATTAATTGTATTTATGAGAGTTGTTATACAAAGAGTAAAAAATGCTTCTGTACAGGTAGAAAGTAAAACTACAGGTAGCATAGAGTATGGTTTACTTGTTTTTTTAGGTATTGAAGATGCTGATAATACTGAAGATATGATTTGGCTTTCTAATAAAATTGTAAATCTTAGAATATTTAATGATGAAGATGGCATTATGAATAAAAGTGTATTGGATATAGAAGGAAGAATTTTATTAGTGAGTCAATTTACTTTACATGCATCTACAAAAAAAGGGAATCGGCCATCATACATTAAAGCTTCAAAACCAGAAATTGCCATTCCCATTTATGAAAAGATGGTAAAAATTTTAGAGCAAGATTTGGGCAAACCCATTGCCACAGGCATTTTTGGAGCAGATATGAAAGTGAGTTTAATGAACGATGGGCCAGTTACAATTGTAATAGATACAAAAAACAAAGAATAATTAAGGAATAATTTCTTTCAATTTATCTTTTAATTTTTCTGCTTTAATGTCAACTGCAATAATTTTTTTATTTGGATGAATTAAAATATTGTAAGGTGTTGTTGAAATGTAATAATCTTTTGCTAGTTTACTTTTTAATGCAGCTGTATCTAATACATTTTTCCATTTTAAACTATCTCTTTTTATTTGGTACAACCAGTTTTGTTTACTAGAATCTATTGAAATAGATAAAATATCAAAATTCTTTTCTTGATAAATAGTATAAACTTGATTGAGAATTTTGAATTGCTCTCTATACAAATTATTCTTGCTCGACCAAAAATTCAACAATAAATATTTGCCAGCAAAAGTTTCAAGATTGATGATTTTATTAGCTGAATCAACGATTGAAAAATTAGCAGCTTTACTATCTATTAAAAATAATTTAGGATTTGTTTTTACTGCAATTGCTAAACTATTTTTTAAACTTGCTAATTGTGGATGATTAGGAAAAGAATCACAGATAATAGATAATTGTTTAAATACATCATTTTCATTCCATGCATTTGCTTGTAAACCATAATAAATATAAAAATATTTTAGTGCTGGATTATTTGTTTTTGCAATTGAAGAACTGCAAAACTGTTTCATTTTCCAAAACATATTTTTTAATTCTGTTTTTTGAATTGTAAGCAAACTATCAGAGATGATTTGTTTACTTAATGAATCAATTACATTATTTTTTTTATTATAATTATTAGATAAATAATTTAACTTGGCAAGAAATATATATAACTGTTCTGTGGCTGGAGATCCTTTGCTAGTAGAGATTTTATTGTTTTCATAATCTAAATTCAAAAAAATATTTTCAACATCACTCACTATCCAATTGGGCAAACTTTCTTCTGGTTGTACTGCAATTAATTCGTTAGAATGATAAATGGTTTGTAATGAAAAATTTCCTTTGCTGTCTGTAGTTGTAGAGTCTAATATGATGGTTGTTTCGTTATTTTCAAAACTGATAAGCAATATTTTTTTGTGCGTATAATTCTTAATATTTCCTTCTACTGTAAACAATTTAATAGTTGAATTTTTGCAACTAAAATTCAGTAATAAAAAAATTAAAACTAGTTTCAAATTCTTCATAAAAAAATTAGTTGCTGAGTTTTTTTTCTAATAAACTTGTTACCATTTTTGGGTCTGCTTTTCCTTTACTAATTTTTTTAATTTCACCTACAAACAAACCTATTAAACCTTTTTTTCCTTTTTTATACTCAATTACTTTTTCTGGCATATTAGCCAAAACCTCATTAACCCAATTCTCTAATTCATTGCTATTACTAACTTGTAAGAGATTTAATTGAGTAGCAATTTCATTTGGGGATTGTTTTTCTTGAATAATTTTTGGCAATATAATAGTTGATGCAATTGAAAAATTTACTTTGCCATCATCAACCATTTGAATTAATTCAGCAAGATGAGAAGTGTATAAATCAAGTTCTTTAATTGTTAAATTGTTTTCATTCAAATATTGCTTAATTGGCCCTAAAATAAAATTTACAAGTGCTTTATAATTTTGCGTTTTAACAGAAGCATGTAGAAAAAAATCTGCTATTAATTTCTCTTCACAAAGTTGTTTTGCATCATAATCAGTTAATAAAAATTGATGTTTCAGCTGTTGTTCTAATTCATTTGGCAAAGCAGGCAATTCATCTTTAATGCTGTTTATAAATTCTGTTGATAAATTAAATTGAGTTAAATCAGGATCAGCAAAATATCTATAATCATTTGCATCTTCTTTATCTCTTATAGGTAAAGTTGAATCAGAATTTACATCATAAGTTCTGGTTTGTTGTGTAATGTTTTCCCCATTTTCCATCATACTAATCTGGCGTTTTACTTCTGCATCAACGGCTCGTTTTATATTTCGAATGGAGTTCAAATTTTTAATTTCTACTTTGGTTCCAAGTTTAGTTTCTCCTTTTAAACGAATAGAAATATTGGCATCACAACGCAAACTTCCTTCTTCCATATTTCCATCACACACATTTAACCAGCGTACTAATTTTCTTAAAGTTGTAACAAATTCAAAAGCTTCTTCAGACGAGTGTAAACAAGGTTCTGTAACAATTTCAAGTAACGGAGTACCTGCTCTGTTTAAATCAATACAAGTTTTATTTTCATAGATATCATGAATACTTTTTCCTGCATCTTCTTCAATATGAATTCTATTAAGCTGTACAATTTTTTCTTCTCCATTTACTTCAATCAAAATTTTTCCGCCTTTACAAATCGGTGTGGTATGTTGAGAAATTTGATATCCTTTAGGTAAATCTGGATAGAAATAATTTTTTCTTGCAAAATAATTTTTCTGAACTATTTCACAATTACAGGCTAAACCTAATTTTATGACCAAATCAATAACTTTTGAATTGGTTTTTGGTAATGTTCCTGGATGACCCAAAGTAATTGGACTGACTTGTGTATTAGGTTCGGCCCCAAAATATATAGAATCTCCACTAAACAATTTTGTTTGTGTTAAGAGCTGGGCATGCACTTCTAAACCAATAACAGTCTCGTATTTTGATGATACCATAAGCACAAAAATAAGGTAGTGTATCGAAGTAGCTTAAGATTATTCTATTCAATATTTACAAACAAATCTTATAATTAGTTCTGCTTTGATATTTTTGTAAATCTTTTTGAAAATGAATAAATATTTAATTGTAGGATTAGGAAATATTGGAAACGAATATGCCAATACTCGTCATAACATTGGTTTTGATGTTGTGAATGCATTTGTTTTAAAAAACAATGCTTTGTTTCAACAAGATAGGTTAGCTTATAAAGCTGAGTTTAAACTGAAAAGCAAAACCATTATCTGTATTTTGCCAACAACGTTCATGAATTTAAGTGGTAAGGCTTTTAAATATTGGATGGATAAAGAAAAAATTAATATTGAAAACTCGCTTACTATTTTAGACGATTTGGCATTGCCTATTGACAAACTTCGATTAAGATCCAATGGAAATCATGCTGGTCATAATGGGTTGAAAGATATTGAACTCATGTTAGGTACAAACAACTATCCACGTTTACGATTTGGAGTAGGAAATAATTACCCAAAAGGCATGCAAGCTGATTTTGTTTTAAGTAAATGGTCTGCTGAAGAATTACCTATTGTAAAACAAAAATTAGAGAAATCTGTTGAAATTATAGAGCAGTTTATCAGCATGGGTATAGAAAGAACCATGAATTTGGTAAATAACAGCAGTTTTAAACAATAAAAACACTTATTTATTAGTTATTGTAAGGGTAGAAAAATTATTTTATAGAGTTGTAAGATTATTTTGAAAATTTCGCCAACTTTATAAACTAGGTAAGCAATAATTAACAAACATGAAGATATTCTGCATTGGTAGAAATTATACCGAACATGCCAAAGAATTAGGCAATGCAGTACCCGATGAACCGGTTATTTTTATTAAACCTAAAACAGCTTTAATACAAGGTAACACTCCATTTTATTATCCTCAATTTAGTAACGAACTACATTACGAACTTGAGCTAGTGCTTCATATTTGTAAAAATGGAAAATATATTCCAGAAAAAAATGCTAACAAATATTACAATCAAATAACTGTTGGTGTTGATTTTACAGCACGTGATATACAAAATAAATTAAAAGAAAAAGGTCTTCCTTGGGAAAAAGCTAAAGGCTGGGATAATTCTGCTTTTGTTGGTAAATGGAAAGATATTCCTCAAGTTAACGAACCCATCAACTTTGCATTAAAATTAAATGGAACTCAGGTTCAAAAAGGAATAAGTTCTGATATGATTTATTCTTTTGATGAAATTGTTGCTCATATTTCTGAATATTTCTCTCTCAATATTGGTGATATTATTTTTACTGGCACCCCTGCTGGTGTAGGAGAATGTGTAGTTAGTGATGTACTAGAAGGTTACCTTGAAAATGAAAAGCTTTTTACAGTAGAAATAAAGTAAGTTTTAGATAATATTCTTACAGTTATAACGTTATCTGTTAGGTCACACCCTAATAATCCGTTATATGCTAAGTAGAGATACCCTATTAAAAGCATTCAAACTTATGGTTGCATCTAAGGCTATGAGCGAAACTTACGATGCTAACCGTGCTGTCTGCAACTATGTTCACTCATCCTCACGAGGTCATGAAGCCATTCAAATTGCTACAGGTTTACAATTACATCAACACGATTGGGTAAGTCCTTATTATCGTGATGATTCAATGATGATGGCTATGGGTTTTGAGCCTTATCAACTCATGTTACAGTTATTGGGTAAAAAAGATGATCCATTTTCAGGTGGTCGTTCTTACTATTGTCAT
>JAYVBS010000178.1:0-2906 GCA_043750315.1 Chitinophagaceae bacterium | reverse complement strand
TATAAAACTAACTTTTCTATTATTATTACTAATTGTTGGTTCTGTTTTAATTTTAGTAGGTCAAGAGCAACTTGCCATTTTCTTGAAGAAACTTTTTGGAATGAAGAGAAAAGCTATTTTACCTTGGTGGATCGGATTAAGATGGATTGTAATTGTAGTGCTAGTTTTTTATAGTATTGCTCTTATTTATAAATATGCTCCATCTGTTCATATACGATGGAAAATAGTGTCTCCAGGAGCTATACTTGCAACTGTATTATTAATGGCAACAACAATTCTATTTTCTTATTGGGTTAATAATTTTGGGAACTTCAATAAAGTTTATGGGTCAATTGGAACAGTTTTGATTATTATGTCGCTTGTTTATTTTAATTCAATGGTTTTAATAATTGGCTTCGAACTCAATGTAAGTATAACCTATTTGTTAGAACATGCTAAAGAAAGAAAACGTAAGGAAGAAGAAATGCTTTCAAAATCTTAACAAAATTTCATTGTTCTATATGTTTTAATATGGCTCTCAAATGTGCTACAACCTTATCTTTGCCCACTTATGAAGAACATTAGAAATTTTTGTATTATAGCACACATTGATCACGGAAAAAGCACACTCGCTGATAGATTATTAGAAGATACTCAAACTATTGGTGTACGTGATATGCAGGCTCAGGTTTTAGATGATATGGACTTGGAACGTGAAAAAGGAATTACAATAAAGAGTCATGCCATACAAATCAATTATCCATACAAAGGAGAAGAATATATTTTGAATTTAATTGATACTCCTGGTCACGTAGATTTTAGTTATGAAGTAAGTAGAGCTTTAGCAGCATGTGAAGGTGCTTTATTGTTGGTAGATGCATCTCAAGGAATACAGGCACAAACCATTAGTAATTTATATTTAGCAATTGATAATGATTTAACAATTATTCCAGTGATCAATAAAATTGATATGGATGGAGCTATGATTCCAGAAGTAACAGATCAAATTGTTGATTTAATTGGATGTAAGCCAGAAGATATTTTATTAGCGAGTGGTAAAAGTGGTATTGGAATAAAAGAAATTTTAAAAGCAATTTTAGAAAGAATTCCTGCACCTAAAGGAGACCCTAATGCTCCATTGCAAGCATTAATTTTCGATAGCGTTTTCAATAGTTTTAGAGGAATTATCATTTATTATAGAATAATGAATGGAACTATAACTCGAGGGCAAAAAGTAAAATTTATTGCAACAGGGCAAGAATATGATGCTACTGAAATTGGTGTATTAAAATTTGGAATGGAACCTAAGCAACACATTGGTTGTGGCGAAGTAGGATATATAATTACTGGTATTAAAAATGCTAAAGAAGTTAAAGTAGGTGATACTATAACTTCTAGTGGAAGTATGGTTGAAAGAATTAATGGATTCGAAGATGTAAAGCCAATGGTATTTGCAGGAATTTTTCCTGTTGAAACTGATGCTTTTGAAGAGTTGAGAGATTGTATGGAAAAACTGCAATTGAATGATGCTTCCTTAACTTTTGAATTAGAGACTTCTCAAGCTTTAGGCTTTGGTTTCCGTTGTGGGTTTTTGGGATTATTGCACATGGAAATTATTCAGGAAAGATTAGAACGTGAATTTAATCAAACTGTAATTACAACAGTACCTAACGTAAGTTTTATTGCTTTTACTACAAAGAATGAGAGAATTGATGTAAACAATCCTGCTGAAATGCCTGACCCTACTAAATTAGATAGAATTGAGGAGCCATTTATTAAAGCACAAATTATTACTCAAAGTGAATATATTGGTAACATTATGACACTTTGTTTAGGCAAAAGAGGATTATTAATTGGGCAAAGTTATTTAACTGCAACTCGTGTAGAGCTTACGTTTGAAATGCCATTGACTGAAATTGTTTTTGACTTTTACGATAAATTAAAAAGTCAAACTCGAGGATATGCTTCTTTCGATTATCATCCAATTGGTTATAGAGAAGCTGATATTGTAAGAATGGATATTTTATTAAATGCTGAAAAAGTTGATGCTTTAAGTGCATTGATACATAGAAGCAGGTCACAAGATTTTGGAAGAAAATTATGTGAGAAGTTGAAAGAGTTATTAACTCGTCAACAATTTCAAATTTCAATACAAGCTGCAATTGGTGCTAAAGTTATTGCTCGTGAAAACATTAGTGCAATGCGGAAAGATGTTACTGCTAAATGTTATGGTGGTGATATTAGTAGAAAACGTAAACTTCTTGAAAAACAAAAAGAAGGCAAAAAACGTATGAGACAAATAGGTAATGTAGAAATTCCACAAGAAGCTTTTTTAGCTGTGCTGAAATTAGATTAAGACTTATGTTTCTGGTTTTTATTTTTTGGTTTTGACTTTTTAATTTTGACTTTTATTAATCATTATTCAAATACTGTTTATGTAATTGTTGGTCCAACGGCTGTTGGTAAAACAAGTTTTGCAATTCAATTAGCACAACATTTTAAAACAGAAATTATTTCTGCAGATTCACGACAATGTTTTAATGAGTTAAGTATTGGGGTTGCAAAACCAAGCGAAGTAGAGTTAAATTCTATTCCACATCACTTCATTAATTCTCATTCTATTCATCAAGATATCAATGCAGGTGTATTTGAAAGGTATGCATTAGAAAAAGTGGCAACAATTTTTCAACATCATCAAACTGCTGTAATAGTTGGTGGCACTGGATTGTACATTAATACTTTTTGTAATGGGATAGATGAAATGCCAGAAATTCCTTCTCATATCAGAGATGAAATTACAACTTCTTATAAAGAAAAGGGGTTGAGTTGGTTGCAACAAGAAATAAAAAATAAAGATTTTAATTTTTGGCAAACAGCAGAGCAACAAAATCCGCAAAGATTATTGAGGGCTTTAGAAGTTTT
Source organism: Chitinophagaceae bacterium (assembly GCA_043750315.1). Classification (GTDB taxonomy): domain Bacteria; phylum Bacteroidota; class Bacteroidia; order Chitinophagales; family Chitinophagaceae; genus CAIVPM01. Next base: position 5 of record JAYVBS010000178.1, on the reverse strand, counting down.
TAAAG